>JBCCBF010000367.1:0-2494 GCA_039814445.1 Pseudomonadota bacterium | reverse complement strand
CCGCCGGGCGGTGTATGATTACCGCACCCTGGGCCGTCTGGCCCGGGCCTACCGGGTGAACTGGCAGGCAGGCACGACCCTGGACCGGGTGATTATTGAGCGATCCGCCACTACCCTGAGCGGTGAGGTGATCGAAAGCCATCTGATCCAGGAACTGGCGCAAGACATGGCGGTCACCCCTGAAGAGCTCAGTGTCACCCTCGACAATCGCTCCACATCCGTGGCCCTGCCGATTGATGCGGCCCCAACCTTAGCAATCCGGCGGATGGTGCATGACCCGATTTCTGGGCGGTTCACGGCAACGATCGTCGCCCCAGCCGAAGGCCCCACCCTGTATGAGGCCACCCTGACCGGCCGCACGGTGCCGATCATCAGCCTGCCCGTCTTAGCCGCACCGTTGCGCAATGGTGATGTGATCAAAGACCGCGACCTGATCACCTTGAAGGTGCCCGCCGAACGGGTGAATGGCACGGTGATCATTGACCGTGAGGATTTAATCGGCATGACACCGCGCCGGTCGGTGAGTGCAAACACACCCATCCGTGACGCCGATATCCATGCCCCAATTGTGGTGGAGCGCGGCACGCCCGTCACCATCCGCTTGAACCATGGCGCTATCGCCCTGACCGCTAAAGGCCGGGCCATGGACGATGCCGCCCGGGGTGACATTCTGCGGGTCATGAACGTGGCCAGTAACCGCATTGTGGATGCCATCGCCATTGGCCCCAACGCGGTGCAGGTAACCCTGCCCTAATCGGGGACCAACCAGGGCCGAACCAACCAAGGCGAGAAACGCTGCGGGACGATTTGGCGATTGATGGCGACGGACAAGTAGAGACGACGCCTAGAGACAAAGACGACGAGAGACGATGAGAGGGGAAGACATGATGAACGAGAACGAGACAACCATGAATAGGATCACCAGAAGCAGTAAAATGCTGATTGTCCTCGCCACTGTGGCGGTGGGGGTCAGCGCCTGCGGGGTGCCCCAGCGGTTATCAGATGTGGGCCGCGCGCCTGAATTGGCGCCGATCCAAGACCCACAACAGGTCGCCGGCTACCAGCCAGTATCCCTGCCCATGCCGACGCCTGAGCGGGTAGAATACAGCTCAAACTCACTCTGGCGCAGCGGTGCCCGGGCATTCTTCCGCGACCAGCGGGCCAAGCAAGTGGGCGATATCCTGACCGTGGTGATCAACATTGAGGATGAAGCCACCCTCGACAACACCACAAACCGCTCACGCACCAATAATGAAGACGCCGATCTCAACAGCCTCTTGGGGTATGAGGCGAGCCTCAGCGATATTCTGCCTGAAGCCATCGCGCCTGGTGATCTGATTAATTTAGGCAGCACCAGCAACAGCACGGGCACAGGCTCGATCGAGCGAGAAGAAGAGATCAGCCTGCAAGTGGCGGCGCTGATCACCCAGGTGCTACCCAACGGCAATTTAGTCATCGAAGGTCGCCAGCAGGTGCGGGTGAATTTCGAATTACGTGAGTTGCAAGTGGCCGGTGTCATCCGTCCCGAGGACATCACCTCAGCCAACCAAATAACCTATGAAAAGATTGCCGAAGCACGGCTGTCATATGGCGGCCGGGGGCATATCACCGATGTGCAACAACCCCGTTATGGCCAACAGGTTTACGACATTCTATTCCCGTTTTGAGGCCCTTGCCCCCCTCACTTAAGGGGCCTCAATCCCCCCTCTCACACCCCACGGGAATGGAAAAGAGCGGCGATCCAGAAAGGATCGCCGCTTTTACTTTTGCAAACACGGGGGTAACAAGTCAGGCCAGACTGCGGCTGTTAATCGTCGCGCTGGGTACGCTCGCGGCGTTCGTGCTGCTCTTGCGCTTCCAAGGTCATGGTGGCGATGGGCCGCGCTTCCAGACGCTTGATCGAAATCGGCTCACCGGTCACTTCGCAATACCCGAAATCATCATCATCGATACGGCGGATCGCTTCATCAATCTTTGAGATCAGTTTCCGGGCGCGGTCCCTGGTCCGCAGCTCAAGGGCGCGGTCTGTTTCCGCAGAAGCGCGATCGGCAATATCGGGTTCTTGTAAGCCGCCATCTTGCAGGCTCATCAAGGTCTCGCTGCTTTCCCGGACCAGCTCACCTTTCCAGTCGAGCAGTTTATGCCGGAAATATTCCAACATAACCGGGTTCATGAATTCCTCGTCCTTACCCGGCTTGTAGCCGTCTGGGACGGTCACTTTTTTTGGGTCAGCGGCTTTTTTCTTAGTTTTGGTATTGGCCATGATGAGAACCTCAATACGTCATGGGGGGTGACGAAAGCGCGCGGAGTATAGGCAGCCGGAACCGCCGGCGCAAGCCTTCAAAAAACGGCACCAAGTCACTGAATTTTCAATATAATTACTAATGTATGCGAAAGTTAACCACGCCGCAGCATGTCAAGCTTGGCAATCTCGACCTGGGCGCGCAGGTCAATTTCATCGAGAACCGCGGTTAAGCCCGGATCATTTGTCTGG
>JBCCBF010000178.1:0-5917 GCA_039814445.1 Pseudomonadota bacterium | reverse complement strand
TAACCGACACCGCTTTTTTGACACGCGCGTCGACCCCCGGCGCCCATAACAGAATGTAGGAGATTTCACATGACAGATAGCATGCTTAATGGTTCTCAAATTGCCATCCTCGTGGCCAATGGTTTTGAAGAAGTACACTTCACCGAAGTGCAGCGTCGGTTTGCTTCTACAGGCGCACAAGTGACCGTGATCAGCCCGGAAAATGGCTTGGTCAATGGCTGGCATGAAAATTCATGGGGCCATTATTTCCCGATTGATAAGCAATTGGGCGACGTGTTGGCGGCTGACTATTCAGCCCTGATCATCCCAGGCGGTAAGCGCAGCATCGATAAGCTGACGGAAAACCCCCATGGTCGCCGCATCGTGACGGGTTTCGTGGATGCCGAGAAACCCATGGTTGTGTTTGGTGAAGCGGCAAGCCTGCTCACCACCTTCGAGCGCGCCTCAGGCCGTAAGCTGAGCGCTGAAGGTAGTGTGGCCGAAGGTCTAACCGCTGCCGGTGCTACCGTGAGCGAAGAGCCAACCACCCTTAGCGGTGCCATGCTCTCCACCACCGTGGTTGAGGTTGACGAGGTCAAAGCACTGATCGAAGAGGCGATTGAGCTGATCGGCAGCACCAGCGATGTGGCAAACGCTGCCTGAAAAGATGCGGCGGTAACCACCGCTTAAATTTCTTTGTAAAAGTTTAAAACGGGGCGGATTTTTCCAGCCCCGTTTTTTGTGGCCGCTGTTATGCCGCCGATTCTGATCGTACCGTGTGGGCTTCAACCTCGCGTTTAACCGGCGCGTAAAGCTCGGTTAAAAAGGCGACGAGTAGGGCAATGAGGATAAGGGCGCCTGCCTGGTGCAAGGCGGCTAAGGGTATCCATACCTGGCTTAGCAAAGTGGCGATACCAAGACTGGTTTGCATCAACGCCATCACGCCGACAGCGACGCCCAGATAACGCGCGGTGTCTGTCACCCCCTGCTGCCGCCAGCTACGAACGGCCAAGATTACCAAAACGAGGGTGGTGGCGATGGCGAGATAGCGGTGGGTGAACTGCACCAAGGCCGGGTTTTCCAGCACGCCTAAAACCAAGGGTCGAATGTCAAAGATTTCGTTGGGCAGCCAGGCCCCATTCATCAGGGGGAATGTGTTGTAGAACAACCCGGCATCAAGCCCGGCCACAAAGGCACCCCAGACCACCGTGATCGACACGCAGGCAAGAGAGAACCAACCATGCCGGGTGAGGGGCGGGCGTGTTGTGAGCGCGGTGGTTGGTATCGCCGCTCGCGCCACTTGCAAGGCGGTCATCACCAACAGGCCAAAGATAATGGTGGCCATGCCCAAATGCATGGCGAGGCGGTAATGGCTCACCGATGGCCGGTCCACCAAGCCGCTTTCCACCATATACCAGCCGACAACGCCCTGGGACGCCCCTAAAAATAACAGCAGCCAAAAGCGCTTATGAAAGCCGGCGGGTACCTGACCACACCATAAAAAACAAAAGAACGGCACGGCATATACCAGCCCGATCAAACGACCCCATAGACGGTGAAACCATTCCCAAAAGAAAATCTCTTTAAACTGATCGATCCCCATGCCGGCGTTCTTGTAGCGGTATTCGGGGGTTTCTCGATACAAATCAAACACCCGCTGCCATTCATCCACCGTCAAGGGGGGCAGGGTCCCGATCAACGGGCGCCATTCGACCATGGACAAACCGGATTCGGTGAGCCGCGTGATGGCACCGATGATCGCCATGGCAAAGACCATGAAAGCTGAGGCCCACAGCCAGATCACCACAGCCCGGTGGTTGATGCGGGCCTGGCTGTGCTTTTGCGCCTCATCAGCTTTCGATTGGGATGTGGCTTGGGCGGCTGAAATATCGGTCATGATCGTGCGATGCTGTGCATTTTGGCCCTCTATCAGGCCGTGTCATGAAAATTTCACATTATATAGGTCCTGTGTGGATGGCTGGCTAGCCAACCGCGCGCCCGCGCCGCAGGGGATCATCACGCATTTTCCAGACAAAACCTTACCTTTACGTCAATCAAATGGCGTAAGAATTATCGCTTGCGCTTTCTGCGTGGCAGCGTAACCTATATCTACTCCCCTTCTGGTTATCGGTTTTTGTACCGATAACAACGACATAAAGTTAGGCAAGGCTCTCCCGCCTGCTGGACGACAGGCTCTCCCGGTGGTTTAATTAATACAGGGATTATGGATTGAGTGGTGATGGGTTGAGTATTTATGAGTGTGGCTGACCTTTTAGATAAGCCAAAGGCAGCTGGTGAAATTGCCAGCGGCATCTTTCGTGACCCCCTCTTCAAACATCGTGAGATGATGACCGATGATGGCTTGGCCATCGTTACCAGCACACGGTTCTCTGGCAGAGGCGGGGCCAAACAAATTGGCGTGACCTTGGTTGAGAACGAGGCCGAGGGGCACGCCTTCGTAAAGGCCTTCGATCAAGCAGCGCTCCATTACATGACCGATCGGACAACGGGTCTTTATGGCGCGAAGCTTGATAGCGCTACCGGTCAGGCTGTGTTGACAGACGCTGTGAAGAGCAAAGCCGATAAGCTAGTTCCTGGCGATGTGGAATTCGCCATCGAGCCGTTCAAAAAAGATGCGCTCGGCGATACCACCAACCGCACGGTTGGAATGGTGGGTAATGAAGGCACGAGAATTCACGAAGAGGGTAAGCATTTCCAATCGATTGGGGCTCAATCCCTACGCGCTGCGCGTGAAAACCAGGCCCACCGCGCTGAAGCAACAATCATGGCTGAAACTGGCTATGCAGCGCTGCCTTTACAAAACGCGGCGACAGTTATCAGTGAATTCAACAAGAGCGAACGCCGCTCCGATAGTAAGCCAAGCACAGGACGCCAACTGGGCAACAAGGAGGATCCGGTGGGCGAGCATGAGGCTCGCTTCTCCTTTGGTCGCGGGCGCTTGGATATTAAGTCTGACCCCGCGGACCCGGCTGGCGCCTCCTGGTCCTACAAAGAACAAAAATGGCAACCTGACGGCCAGTATGATTTTGTTGAGCAAGAAAGCGGCCCGCTGACCATTGAATCACTGCAAGGATTAATGAAGAACAAGGCGGCTGATCCGACAAATGTTCAGTCATTTGAAATTCGGGCTGAGAAAATGCGGCGAGCAACCTTTGCGGATGATGCCGAGGGCGTGATTAAACACAAAGCTAATCCGCCTGAGATGCCTTCTACCGCCGATGGGCTCGCTGAGGTGCAAACACCCGCTACCGGTGCTGCCGCGGGCTTAACAGCTTGGCGCAATAAGGGGCAGGCCAATGATGTGGCCCCTGAGGTTGACCAACGTAATGTCGCCCGGCTGCAGATTTAAGGAGCACTCCATGCCGAAGAAAATCGAAATCGAATTCAACTCACCTGGTTCTCATTTGGGGGGGATGGTCGTAACAGCTCACGGCAAGCGCGGTCGCGACGAGGTTTACGCCCTGCCCGATGTAGAAAAAAGCAACCACGGGGCTCCTGATACTATCCAACTGGTCCGCGGTGATATGCCGAATGACCATTATTGGGCCGTCGCTCACCAACTGAGTGACACGCTCAAAAAGACCCCAGACCACGTTAATCTGCGTGAAGCCGAGATCAAGGGCAGTTCATCGGGGGTGACCTTTATACATCCCAAGCCCAACAGACAGGATTGGAGCTTTCCCCGCGATACGCATTCCAGCCGCGTATTGTCGGGTGGGGCCAACGCGACTATTGGGTCGATCGAACGAGAGAATACAGCCACTGTTGCCGTAAAATCATTACGCGAGCTGCGTGCCATGGGAGCGATTGATCAGACCGACTATAAGAGCGGCTTAAGCCAGATTGCCATGGCTGGGCTAGGTGAGGTGAAACGCCCTGAAGATGAACGCCACTTTAAACAAGGCCAGGAAATGGTAGCCAGCTATCCGACCATCCCCAGCGTGGGTCGTAAAGCTATGCCTAGAGATACTGTGGAGTTTTTAGCGACCAAGCCGGCTGCAGCGCAAATGGATCGGTCTCAAGCGGCCCCTGGTCAAGCTGAGCCAGATAGAAGCGAAACAGCTGTTCGCCGTATGGTGATGTGATCTGGCTTTAATTAAAGGGCAGCGACTTTATTTATCGCTAGCGATCTACGGTTTAATTGATGCTGTATTCGGCATCCCGCAGGCCAACTTCACCGGGGCTGATGATGCCCATGCTGGCCACATTCACAGAATGCAACTTGCCTTCGATCTCCCGGCTCCAGAAATCGAGGAATTTTTTCAGCACCGGGTATTTGGGCGCGATGTCGTATTCCTGCCAGATATAGGTTTGAAGCAAATCCGGGTGATCGGGCATATGGTAGAGAATTTCGGCCGTGGTTAGCCGGTAATCTTGCAGCTGTTTGATCATACTCATCGGTCACCTCATCACTTGTTTGGCCGTTTCTCGGCTTTGGGTACCAAGCACCTCATGCGCCTTACCCCATCAGTGTGTGGTGTTTCATATACCGCGATCAATAAAAAACTGATGAATTCCAGGTGCTTAGCACTCAGTGTCTGAGAGTGCTGCTAAAAATCTGTCGTTTTGGCGCGTAAAAAAGCAATAAATGCACAGAAAATAGGCGGCTCACCCCCCTTGATACCTTCACCCCAATCCCTTACCTGTTTGGCACTCGATGATGGAGAGTGCTAACAGGCGTTAGTGACCATCGAGTCGATATTATTCTTTAACCCACGGATTGGCCGATTGTTGGCCAGTCAACCAGATGAGGGAGAACCATCAATGAGCTTCCGCCCATTGCATGACCGCGTACTCGTTCGCCGCGTTGAGAGCGACGACAAAACTGCCGGTGGCATCATCATTCCTGATGCCGCAAAAGAAAAGCCGTCCGAAGGCGAAATCGTGTCCGTTGGCTCCGGCGCTCGTGACGAAACCGGAAAAGTCCAGCCCCTGGATGTGAAGCCTGGCGACCGCGTGCTGTTTGGCAAATGGTCCGGCACCGAAGTCAACATCGATGGCGAAGACCTTCTCGTGATGAAGGAAAGCGACATCATGGGCGTGATCGAAGGCAATGCCGCTGCGAAAGCCGCTTAAGCCCGTTCCCCCTGTTTATCTCTAATTCAATCAAACACTCTTGAGAGGAGCCAATTACCATGGCTGCAAAAGACGTTAAATTTGATGCCGATGCCCGTCAGCGTATGCTGAAAGGTGTCGACGTCCTGGCCAACGCCGTCAAAGTTACCCTCGGCCCCAAAGGCCGTAATGTTGTCATCGACAAAGCCTTTGGCGCACCCCGCATCACCAAAGACGGTGTTAGCGTTGCCAAAGAAATCGAGCTTGCCGATAAGTTCGAAAACATGGGCGCCCAAATGGTCCGCGAAGTCGCCAGCAAGACCAATGATCTTGCCGGTGACGGCACCACCACCGCCACCGTGTTGGCTCAAGCCATTGTGCGCGAAGGCGTCAAAGCCGTTGCTGCTGGCATGAACCCCATGGATCTGAAGCGCGGCATCGACATGGCTGTTGAGCAAGTGGTTGCTGACCTTAAAGGTCGTGCGCAGAAAGTGGATCAGCAAACTGAGATCGCTCAGGTTGGTACCATTTCAGCCAATGGCGACACCGAAATCGGTGACATGATCGCCGAAGCCATGAAAAAAGTTGGCAACGAGGGTGTGATCACCGTCGAGGAAGCGAAGTCCCTGGAAACCGAGCTGGAAGTCGTTGAAGGCATGCAGTTCGACCGCGGTTACCTGTCACCCTACTTTGTGACCAACGCTGACAAGATGGTCTGTGAGCTGGAAAATCCCTTCATTCTCTATCACGAGAAGAAGCTTTCTAACCTGCAAGCCATGTTGCCAATCCTGGAAGCTGTTGTGCAATCCAGCCGTCCGCTGCTGATCATTGCCGAGGACGTGGAAGGCGAAGCGCTAGCCAC
>JBCCBF010000145.1:0-6880 GCA_039814445.1 Pseudomonadota bacterium | reverse complement strand
TGGCCAGGATAATCACGGTCGAGATGCCGCGAATGATGATGAAGACCCCAGCGTTACCACCCCCCATCCTGACCACGGCCCCGCTCTATATGATACGGGCTGTATGGGCCGGATCATTCAATTCGAAGAGACCGAGGATGGCCGCTATATCATCATGCTAGAGGGTTTGTCTCGGTTCCGGATTGAACAGGAATTACCCTTAGACCCCCGTGGCTTTCGCCAGGTGAAAACCGATTGGTCGGCCTTTAAGAGCGATTTGGACAGTCTGGCCGATGACCCTTCGGCTTTGTTGGATCGGGCGCGGTTGATGCCGAGTTTAAAACAGTTTTTTAACCTCCACGGCCTATCAGCCGATTGGGAAGCGATTGAGCGCACCCCCGATGATCGGTTGATCACAACTTTGTGCATGATCTGTCCTTTTGAGCCGGGTGAAAAGCAAGCCTTGCTTGAAGCGCCCGATATAGCGGCGCGGGCCGATATTATGCAGGCCCTGTTTGATATGGCGGTTCACGAAAACGATGACGCCGGCGGTATTCGTCACTAGATTAGCGCTATCGACGAGTTTATCGGGCCCCGTTAAACATGATGGGTGCCGATAAACGGTGGCTATAATTGATGCCCAAGACTTGTGACCGTGAGTGATGACCGTAAGTGATAAACATGACCGATGCGCCCAAGCCTGCACCTGCTGATCCTGCGCCCGTCGACCCGAAGCTGTTAGACATCCTAGTCTGTCCGATCACCAAAGGGCCCCTACGTTATGACAGGGATGCGCAAGAGCTGATCTCTGACCGCGCGGGTCTTGCCTTTCCCATCCGTGACGGGATCCCGATTATGGTGAGTGATGAGGCCCGCACGTTGGGTGATGGATAACGGCTCGTTGATCGTTTTTATACCGAAAAACCATGACCAATAGTCCCCAACACCAGGCACAAAGCAGCCCCGATATCTGGGTGACCGCCATGCGTGTGGCGGCAGACCGGCGGTCGCTCGCGGTCGATTTCACGCTCAATGACCAGCCGGAAACCCATGAGCTGAGCGCTGAATATTTGCGTGTGGAAAGCCCGTCAGCCGAAGTTCAGGGTCATGGGCCCGGTCAAAAACGATTAGTGTCGGGAAAAGCGGATATCACCATTAAAACAATGGACCCCGTGGGTCATTATGCGGTGCGTATTGGTTTTGCCGATGGCCATGCCAGCGGTCTTTATACCTGGTCGGGTCTCTATGATTTGGCCCAGGCATACAAGACAAAATGGGCGGCTTATTGTGCCGCCTTGGAACAGGCTGGCCTAAGCCGTTAGCCCCTTAACTTATCAGCTAGCAATACCATAAAAAACGGCCGTGGCACCTTGCGTGGTTCCGGCCGCTTATACGCATGTGGAACTGGCCTGATCGGGTAGGCGCGCCAGAACGGCTTTCTGATTTCCGCATCAGCCTCAGCGCGGCTGACGCCGATATCGCGCAACATATGCGCCGGCATGGTGGCCAGCGCTTCACGATCTTTCTGACGGCGGCGCCACACCTTATAAAGCGCCATAAACTGCTCTAACCGCGTGGCCAGGTCAAAGATATGGGTTTTTTGTCCGGTTGTCGGATTAACCAGCCGGTTAGCCAGTCCATAATCAGTATGTTTATCAAGTATTAACGTCGATTTTCTCATCGCCATCTGATGGCTCCTTTATGGCAAGTGGTCACTGGTTGCTTTTCATGGATACGATATTGGCCTAAATATACTTGCCGACAACCTGAAAGAACTTGGCCTAAGGCTAAAATATATTAAGCCTTAATTCTAATGTGTATGGAGATGATGCGATGTCTTTACCGCCGCTCAATGCTCTTCGCGCCTTTGAAGCCGCCGCGCGGCTTGGTGGTTTTGCGAAAGCGGCCGACGAATTAAACGTGACCCCTGCGGCGATTAGCCATCAGGTCAAACAATTGGAAGCGTCTCTCGCCACACCTTTGTTCGAACGCTTGCCGCGCGGCTTGGTGTTGACTGATGCGGGTCGTCAGATGTTGCCGGAACTAACCAAGGGCTTAGGCCATATGGAGCGCGCCGTGGGCAGCTTGGGCGAAGAGCCCTTGGCGGGGCCGGTAAGCCTTGGTATCGGGCCGACCCCGGCATCCATGTGGCTTGCCCCGCGTTTAGGCCGGCTGATTGATGAGCAACCGGATATTGAGCTGACCATTAACACCACCTGGCCGACCCCTGACCCCCGCACGAGCGCCACAGATATCGCCCTGTTCTATGGCCGTGGTCGTTACCCTGGGCTGGTCACAGAATTATTGATGACTGAAGAGGTGTTTCCCGTCTGCGCCCCACGTGTGCTCGCGCAAAAGCCCCTGAAACACCCCGGTGACTTGGCCAATCATCGGTTGATCCATGATGTGGATACCCAAGATGATGAACCGGCCCTGAAATGGGCCCCTTGGCTGCGGGATTTGAAAGTGGCGGGCGTGGATCCAGAACGCGGGCTGAAATTCACAAACTCGGCCATGGTGTATCAAGCCGCCTTATCCGGCTTGGGCGTGGCCCTGGGTCGGACGGCTATGGTGGCCCAGCACCTACGCAAAGGGCGGCTTATCAGGCCATTCGCCCAAAGCCGCCCTGCGGATTACGCCTATTACGTGGTCACAACCGAAGCCAATGTGAAACGACCACGCATTCAGGCCGTTCTCAATTGGCTTCGGCAAGAAGCGGCCCGCGATGAGGGGTTATTGTAACCCGCGTACCACTTCTTTTCGGTTCCGTAACTATCGGCGCGCAATAATGAAGATAGCGTGCACTATCCCGGGGATATAACCCAGAATGGTCAGTAAGATGTTGAGCCAAAAGTGCTTGCCAAAACCGACTTCTAAAAACACACCCAAGGGGGGTAAAAGGACAGCAATCAAGATGCGAAGTAAATCGCCAACAGTGCTGTCAGGGCTGGTTTGCATCGACATGGATTTGATCCTTTCGTTAATGATCCTGCCCTATCAACGAGAGGCCGTGACATAAGTTCCCATTTTACCGAGGCTTGATAGGGCGGCGATTATCAAACGGTAAGGCAACGGACCGATCTGGGCGCCGCCATAGGTGCGGTGATTTAGTAGGCGGGCGCAGGCGGGTGGGGGCTTGAACGGGCTTTGTCCTCAGCTCGGCTTTCGGCCCGCCGATCACTCCAATTGGGTCAGGCGGGGCAGACGGGCATATCGGGGCCTTATCACCCGGACTTTTTGGCGATGATATAGACCGCGTGAACGATACCGGGCAGATAGCCCAGGATGGTCAATAGGATGTTGATCCAGAAATGCTTGCCGAGGCCCACCTGTAAAAACACGCCCAGGGGTGGCAGCAAGATGGCGATGAGGATGCGAAGAATATCCATAATATGAGGGCCTTACGGTTCTTGAGATGGGGAATGGCGAGGTCGCCTTAGGTAGGTGGGGGCGTGCGAGCCCTGAGGTAGCACGATATATGTTTGGTCCAAAACATTACGGGTGTCATCCCAGATCGTTATGACGGGTCGTCTTCCCACATCATGGCGCCGATCAGCGGGTAATCAACCACGGCCTGGTAATCGGCCTGGGCCTTGCCCAAATGGCTTTGGAACAGGGTAAACCGATCAACCCGCATGGACGGTAGGTAACACCCATCATGATCAGCCACATAGTGATCCAATCGATGCAAGGGGCTTTGGCTCACCCGGCCCAGGGTCACGTGCGGGGTGAACCGGCGGGTTTCAGGCTCTAAACCAGCTTTTTGTAACGCCCGCTCAACTTTGCTTTGCAGGTAATCCAGGGCCGGGTTATCGGCCACGCCAACCCAGAGGGATCGTGGCCGCTTACCGGCTGCAAAATACCCCATTCCTTGCCATGTGATCGGGAATACTGCTGCGCTAATCTGGTCTAGCGCGTCATGAATATCCTGGGCCTGGGGTTCTTCCGCCGGCCCGATAAACCGGAGGGTAAGGTGCAGATTCTGCGGTTCGATCCAGCGCGCCTCGGGCACCCCGTGTTGGAGGGTCACCAAACGCTGGGTCACATCCTCAGCCAGTGCTATGCCAACAAACAGCCGGATCATAAACCGCTATTGCTCCCACCCTAAGCACTAAAAATTGTTACGGACCCGGATTGGGGTAGCGTTTATGTATGGCTTCGATGCCTTCTAACAACTCATCGCTGAGCACCAGATCATGGGCTGCGATATTGGTCTTGAGCTGATCCATGGAAGTGGCACCGATGATGGTGGCGGTATTAAAGGGCTGCCGGGTGCAAAAGGCGATCGCCATTTGGTTCGGGTCGAGGTCAAAAGCATGGGCGTGAGCCACATAGGCTTCGGTCGCCGCTTCTGCTTGTGGGTTTCCATAGCGTGATGAGCGCTTATCCAGGGTGCGCCGAGCGCCCGGGGGCCGCTGGCCACCGATGTATTTGCCCGATAATTGGCCGCCGGCCAGGGGCGAATAGGGCAAACACCCACAGCCCTCACGGATCGATATCTCAGCCAGCCCCACCTCATAGGTGCGGTTGAGCAAATTATACGGGTTCTGGACCGACACCACCCGGGCCAGATCATGTTTTTCCGCCAAATGAAGGAAGGTCATTAGGCCCCAGGGCGTGTCATTAGACAGCCCGATATGACGGATCTTGCCCGCTTTCACTTGTTCGTCGAGGGCCTCTAGGGTCTCCAGGATCGGCACCGCTTGGGCTTCGGCTTCGGCCTGGGCGTCATGATCATAACCCAGCTGGCCAAAGCGGTTCGCCGGGCGGTCGGGCCAATGCAATTGATAGAGATCGATATAATCGGTTTTAAGACGCTGAAGGCTGTTGTTTAGCGCCTCGACGATATTGGCCTTATCGGACCGCGCTTTGCCCCCACGCACCCAGGTGAAATGGGGCGCGCGGCCGACCACTTTGGTGGCCAGAACAACCTGGTCGCGGTTCCGCCGTGCGGTGAACCACTCGCCGATAATTTCCTCGGTGCGGCCATAGGTTTCTGGCTTGGGTGGTACCGCATACATCTCTGCGGTATCGAAGAAATTAACGCCCTGATCGAGGGCGTAATCCATCTGCTCATAACCCTCCTCGGCGGTGTTCTGTTCGCCCCACGTCATGGTGCCCAAACACAGATGGGAGACCATAATATCGGTTTTACCAAGTGGATTTTTCTTCATATGATCAGTGCTTTAATTCAATATTTTAAGTAAACAGTAGAAGTACGCCAGTGTGGCTATAAAGCCGGTCATGGCTGATCTCGCCATTGGCAAAAAGTCCGACAATCGGAAGATCTGGGAAGCTCTCCATGATCGCACCAACCTCGGCACTATCGGGGCCGAACATATGCATCCCGCGGGCTAGGCAGGAGAAATAAAGTGCCCCTCGCGGCTCGGGCACACGCTGCTTTAATTTTTGCAGCATCCGCTCCATATCGGCCATGGCGGCATAGGTGTTGCGCTGGACAAATTGTAAGGGTTGCTCGTCTTCCACTTCTTCGGAAATCGCAATCCAACCGCGCTCCTCATCCACGCCCAAAATATTGCGCACGAGATAATCACCGGTATCGGAACCACTGATCGGCAAAGCCGCGAACACATGGGCTTCGGTTTGCTCTTCTGATTCAGCCAGGGCGTCGGCAATATCGGCTTTGAACACCTCTAAGGCCGGGCGGTTATCCAGGGTCATGATGATGTTGTCCTCGCATTCGGTAATGCGTCGGATCGGGCTGATTGGGCTACAGGCCTGGCTTAAGCCCGTGGCGACCATCGCGCCTTCATCGAGCAACACGCCGCTCAACCCCTCTTCCCAAACCTTATTGGCCACCTGCTTTAACGCCACGCGCGAGGAGCTAAGCCCGCCCACCAAAAAGGCCCCGGTTTCTTTGGCCGTGTCATTGATTAAGTAGGGCAGCTCGGCATCCCGGGGGTCGCCATGGACAATGCCCGCGATGGGCGTGCGCCCGTCAAGCCAGGCTTCCACGCTATCGCCACCTTGGGCCATGTCGACAAATCCACGGGCATCGCGGCGAAACACATGGAAGCTGCCGGTGGGCAGGTATCCAACCATGATGGCCAAGGCAGGCTCGGCCATGATCTCTTCAGCCCCGGCGATAATGCCGATACCAACCGACCCAACCCATTCCTCGATGCCGGTGATGCCGCGCAGCAGGGTAAGGATCGACCCCATATCCTCAACCAACGCATCGGTCAGGTATAAAAACCCGATATTGGCGCCATCGATATGGCCCAGCTGATCAAGGCAGTCTTTCGCCGCGGTTTTCCAATCCTGGCCCTTAGAGGCGGCCAAGCGAAAGGGGCCGGTGGTGATGTCTGATGACGTCATAATATTCAGTTTTGTGGGGAATCATGAACCCGGACGGACAAATGTTGCATCCGGTTGTTTCGTGCGTCTGGCTGTGCATCTAGCCGTTTTCGGTGGGTGAGGGCAAGGGTTTGCAATCCTAAGCCGGCCCAAGCCAGCCCGCGCCCCGGGCCTAGCTGCCCTGTTCCGGGGTGTTTTCTAGCATCTCCAGCAACACTGGCGTCAGCCCCTCGACGATCCGATCAACCCCTGCCGGGTTGGGATGGATGCCATCATTTTGGTTCATGGCCGGGTCGCCAGCGACGCCCGCTAGCAAAAACGGGTAGAAACCGGCCTCGTACTCCGCGGCCAATTCTGGGTAAATCGGATCAAAGGCGGCGGCATATTCCGGGCCAAGGCTTTTGGGCGCGATCATGCCAGCGAGCAGCACTGGGAGGTCAGCCTGATCAAACCGGGCCATCATGGTGGTGAGGTTCTCCCGCGTGTTGGCGGGATCGATCGCGCGTAAAATATCGTTGCCGCCTAGGGCCAAGACAATCAAATCCGGCTCATCGCTTAATGACCACGCCAGGCGCGAGACGCC
>JBCCBF010000090.1:0-8976 GCA_039814445.1 Pseudomonadota bacterium | reverse complement strand
GTAGTGCCTTGATGCTAGCATTTGCTTTTCCCGTATTTACAAGGGTGCATTTACAGCATCATGCCCATGTTAACGATCCAGAGAAAGACCCAGACCATTATCACCGTTGATGATGATGATCCCAATATTGATGGCGGGCGTCTTAGTTTACGGCTCGACCTGCAAGGGGATAAAGCAGCCGGGTCACGCGCGGCGCATGATCGGCGAAATGCTTCACCCTTAACGATCTTACGTGATGTGGCGGCTATTTCAGGCCGTGATTTGCGCCGGCTGTGTATGCAGGTTGGTGACCATTCCACCCAGCATGGTCTGTTGCGCGAGCTGGATGGCAAATCCGGTATTCTCGATCGCATCGATGTGATCCGCCCCCATCCCATTGATGATGGCGTGCAAGTGCGTCTCAGACGGGGCCGCGGCGATGAGATGCTGGAAAAGCTACTGGCTGATCATTTCGCCCTGTCCCGCACCAATGATAATGGTCCGTTTCGTGAGTTGCTGATAACCGGCGATAATTACAGCCAATGGCCACTATCCAAGGGCCAGTTAAGCGTCCATGTGGGTCAAACCCTGGCCAACGCACTCAACAGCGACCCGCGCCGGGTGGCCCAGAAGATTGATCTGGTTGATGATGCCGATGAACAGCTGCTGCACCAGCATTTGCAAGTGGCGACTATCCCCATCGATAAATGGACCGAACCTACCGAGCATACCCTCGTGGTCGGCAGTGGCTTCAGCGGTGTGGCGGTGGCCATGCAAAGCCTGATGCGGGTGATGGAAAACCCCGAAACCGGCCCGATCAAGCTGACCATGATTGAGCGACGGGAAAGCCAATTTGGTGGCGGTGTGGCCTATAGCCAGGCGGGGGATGAGCACCGGGTTAACGTGCCAGCCCAATGGCTGTCGGCGTTTAAAGATAAGCCCATGGATCTGGTTGATTGGTTGGAGCGAGCCAAGAAACAGGGCTGGACCGATGAGTTGGAGAAACTCAATGTGCCCGAAGCCCTAGCCGGTGATTTTACCGAGAACAGCGCCATACCCCGGCGGTTATTTTCTTATTACCTGCGCTATCGCCTGGATGAATTGGCCCAAGAGGCTGAGCGCTATGGCCTGGCCACGGTTGAGCGGGTCACGGGCGATGTGGTCGATGTGCGTGAGGATGATGCCGGTGTGGATGTGGAGCTTGCCGATGGCCGCGTGATCGAGGGCGATAACGCGGTGCTGACGGTTGGCCATATGGGGGCGGCAAAGCCACCATTTTTGCGCGATCTGGCCGATGGCGAACCCGTCCAGTCCAAAATTGTTGTGGATCAATGGGAAGAACACCAAAAGCTGCGCCAGATGATGCGCGATCCTCAGGTTAAGGAATTAGTGGTGGCCGGTACGGGGTTGAGCGCCATGGATGTGGTGATGACCGCCAAAACCGAAGGCTTTTTTGATCGGCCCGATACCCATCTGACCCTGGTTTCCCGTAATGGCTTGCTCCATGACCGCATTGAAGGGACGGGCCAGGACGTACCGGTCTATCAATGGGAGGATCTGCCCACGGACGCCAAAGACGCCGCCACATTAGAAGCGGATATTGGCGGGTTTTTCGCCGCTGAGATGCAAAAGGGGCGGCACCCTACGGTGATTGTGGAAGCGATCATTCCCCATCTGCCGCGGTTCTTTCAAGAAACCACCATACCAACCCAAGATTTGCTGGCCCTGAACCGTCGATATGGCAGCTTGATCAACACCAACACGGTGGGTATGGCACCGGAAATTGCCGATGTGGTCTATGGCCTTGTGGCCGATCAGCGGGTGAGTGTGGAGGCCGCTTCCATCAACAATATCGCCGAGGCCACTAATGGCCGGGTTGCCGTGACCATGCAGCCAAAGGATGGCGCCGAAAATCACCGCGAAGCGGATGCGTTTATTTCCAGTGTCGGGCCGCAATCACGCATCGACCGGGCACCAATTCCGCTTTACCAAAACATGCTCAAGCGTGGGCAAATGATGTCCGAGCCGGTCACTGGCATCGGTATTAATGTGGACCCCAATGGCCGTTTGATTGAGCCCGATGGTGATATCAGCCAGCGGGTATTCTCAGTGGGGCCGAATACGGGTGGTCGTGCCTTGGTGGAAGAGGGTCGCATCGGCCCAACAAACCAAGTGGTCTCAGGGTTGCGGAACCGGGCAGAACGGGTGGCCGAAGCCCTATTGGCCAAGCGGGTCAAAGAGCTGGATAACCCGATTGGGGTCAGTGAAGTCAGCCGAACCCTGGCTCATATCCTCAACATGCAAGGGCCCCATAAAGGCTTTACCCCACAGCTATCGGCTCCCTTGCCGCGACCTGGCGGGCGCGGTGCGGCCTAAGTACCACGCACCCTCGTATAACGTTTCCCTCGCGTAACGCCTCGATACGCCCATGGCTCGCTCCTATGGTCGAGGGGTATGCCCCCACTCATGGTTCAACGCACGGCCTGTGGCTCGCTGTGGATAGCCTAGCTTGCCGCGTTGATTAGGATCAGGTAATCAACTGAGGCGCAACGCATCGTCATGCCGTCCTGGCATCATTGCTGGCCCTTGGCCACGAGCGACTGGAACCCCATGGAATATTTTCTACAGCAATTGGTGAATGGCCTGACCCTGGGCGCCATTTTTGGTTTGATCGCCATCGGCTACACCATGGTCTACGGCATCATCGGCATGATCAATTTTGCCCATGGCGATATCTACATGGTGGGCTCGTTTATCGCCCTCATGACCTTTTTGCTCTTGGGCTTTGGTGATGTGCCTTACGTGTCGATCCCGGTGGGTATTGTCTTGGTGCTGGCGGTCGCCATGCTATTCACCTCGATCTATGGCTGGGCGGTTGAACGGGTGGCGTATAAGCCGTTGCGGGGTTCGTTCCGCTTGGCCCCGCTGATCTCAGCCCTGGGCATGTCGATCTTTTTGCAGAATTACGTGCAGATTTCCCAAGGCGCGCGCGTGAAGCCGCTGCCGCCGGTGCTCGAGGGTGGGGTTACCCTGCTCAAGGGCGAGACCTTTGATGTGACCATCAGCTATCAGCAGATTTTGATCATTGTGCTGACCATCGTCTTGATGACCGCCTTTACCTTCCTGATCCAGAAAACCTCGCTCGGTCGCCAGCAGCGGTCTTGTGAACAGGATCAGAAGATGGCGTCACTGCTCGGCGTGAATGTGAACCGCACGATCTCCATGACCTTCTTGATGGGCGCGGCCCTGGCCGCCGTCGCGGGCACCATGGCGGTGATGTATTACGGCGTGATCCACTTCTTCATCGGCTTTTTGGTGGGCATTAAAGCGTTTACCGCCGCCGTGCTGGGCGGCATTGGCTCGCTTCCCGGCGCCATGCTAGGCGGCTTGCTGATCGGGCTGATTGAGGCGTTTTGGTCGGGCTATTTCGATGTAGAATACAAGGACGTGGCTGCGTTCTCAATCCTGATCCTGGTTTTGATCTTCCGCCCCAGCGGTTTGCTCGGCAAACCCGAAGTCGAAAAAGTCTGAGGCGGGGGAAGACGCGATGAGTGATAGCACCGTCCAAAACCCGCAAGATAGCGTTGATTACGGCCAATTGCTGCGTGAGAGCTTCCTAGCCGGTCTCGCGGCCTTGGCCATCACCGTTACCCTGATCGGCATGGAAACCGCCAGCGTGCAAAGCCGCTTGGTGATCCAATTCCGCTGGGCCGAGGTGGCGGTCGGTGTGGTTCTCGTGGCCTTGGCCCGGTTCGCCTTTGGCCTGTTGCGCCACAACCAGCAATTGCCTGCTCTAATCATGGGGTTGGTCGGTGTCGGCTTGGGCTTGCTCGTGCGTAGTGAGTTCGGTGCCCTTGAGGCGCAATCGGTCACGGACCCGTCGCTTGCGTTTCTGGTCGAGCGTTTACCCGCCGTATTAGGGGCGGGGCTCGTGCAGGCCATCTTAATGTTGGGTGGGGGCGCCCTAAGCCTGGCTGCGATACTGGGTTATTGGAAACGCTACCGCCCGGTCGATCCTCTCACCCAATTAGATCATAAAAATATCAGTGTCGGCGGGCATAATTTGCAATCGCGTTTGGCCGGGCGTGGGCTGTTTATCGTCGGCACGCTGGGTATCCTGGCCGCGTTTATTTTTCCGTTTTTCTTCGCCGATAACCGCTGGGCGCTGAACCTGGGCATTTTGATCCTGACCTACATAATGCTCGGCTGGGGCTTGAATATTGTGGTGGGGCTCGCGGGCCTGCTCGATCTGGGCTATGTGGCGTTTTATGCCGTGGGGGCGTACTCCTACGCGCTCTTGGCGTTTTACTACGATCTAAGCTTCTGGCTGTGCCTGCCCCTGGCCGGGGTTTTGGCAGCGTTGTCAGGGCTGATCATGGGCTTCCCGGTCCTACGGCTGCGCGGTGATTATTTCGCCATCGTGACCCTGGGGTTTGGTGAGATCATCCGCATCATCCTGATCAATTGGAAGGAATTCACCGGCGGTCCCGATGGCTTGCTAAGCATTCCGCGCCCCAGTTTCTTTGGCATTGCCGAATTCACTCGGCGGCCGGAGGAGGGGGGCTTGCCCGCTTTCCACGAATTGTTCGGGCTGGAATTCAGCTCCATCCACCGGATCATCTTCCTCTACTACCTGATCCTGTTGCTGGCACTCCTGGTCAATTTCGTGTCGTTGCGGATCCGTAAGCTGCCGATTGGCCGGTCCTGGGAAGCCTTGCGCGAAGATGATATCGCCTGCCAGGCGCTCGGGATTAACCGGCGCAACATCAAGCTCGCCGCCTTTACCATCTCGGCGGGTTTTGGCGGTCTGGCGGGGGCCTTCTTTGCCACGAACCAGGCGTTCATCAGCCCGGAAAGCTTCACCTTTATCGAAAGTGCGATTGTGCTGGCGATTGTGGTGCTGGGCGGTATGGGCTCGCAAACCGGCGTAGTGCTGGCGACCTTCTTCGTGATCTTTCTGCCCGAATATTTCCGGGAATTGGAAGAATACCGCATGCTGATGTTCGGTGCTGCCATGGTAGCGATCATGGTGTGGAAGCCACGTGGGTTGCTGTCAAACCGTGAACCCACCGTTCGGTTGCATAAGCGTGGATCCGCCGCAAGCGAGGCAGAGGCCGTGCCAGCAGGTGCCGCATGACCCAGTACGTTAGTGATAAGGCACGAGTGTTAAGCGTGCAGCAATTGACCATGCGTTTTGGTGGTCTGGTGGCGGTCGATGAGGTGTCGTTCAACGCCCATAATGAGGAGATCACCGCGGTGATCGGCCCGAACGGGGCGGGGAAGACGACCTTGTTCAACTGCCTGACTGGTTTTTACAAGCCGACCCAAGGCATGCTCCAGCTCACCGCCCCCGATGCGCCGGAATACTTGCTCGAACGCATGGAAGGCCATGACATCGCGGCCAAGGCGCGGGTGGCCCGGACTTTTCAGAATATTCGCCTGTTCGACCGGATGAGCGTGTTGGAGAATTTACTGGTGGCCCAGCATAACAAGCTGATGCGGGCCTCTGGCTTTACACTAACCGGATTGCTGGGGTTGCCCAGCTATCGGCAGGCGGAAGGGGCGGCCATTGACCTCGCACGCTATTGGCTTGATCGCACCGGGTTGATTGAGCGGGCGGATTGGGAGGCCGGCAACCTCCCCTATGGCGACCAGCGCCGGCTGGAGATTGCGCGGGCCATGTGCACCGAGCCTTGCCTCCTGTGCCTTGATGAACCCGCCGCTGGGCTTAACCCGAAAGAGAGTGCCGATTTGAACGAGCTGCTGTTGTTCATCCGGGATGAGCACAAGATCGGCGTTTTGCTTATTGAGCACGATATGTCGGTGGTGATGAAAATCTCTGACCACATCATTGTGTTGGATTACGGCCGGAAGATTTCCGACGGCCTGCCCGAACAGGTGCGCAACGATCCCGCCGTGATCCGCGCCTATCTAGGTGAGGAAGAAGACGAGGAACTGCCGCCAGAGGTGGCTGCCGACCTTGCAGCCGATAGCCAGGATGGAGGCCAGCCGAATGTCTGATGCTGCGCATCCCATGCTGAAGATCGAAGGCGTTCACACCTTCTATGGCGCGATTGAAGCGCTGAAAGGTGTGTCGCTTGAGGTCAACCAGGGCGAAATCGCCACCCTGATCGGGGCTAATGGCGCGGGCAAATCCACCTTGCTGATGACCCTCTGCGGCAGTCCCCAGGCGCGTAGCGGTAAAATCCTGTTCGAAGGCCAAGACATCGCCCAGATGCCGACCCATGAGATCGTACGGCTGGGCATCGCCCAATCGCCCGAGGGCCGCCGGGTGTTCCCGCGCATGACGGTGATGGAAAACCTGCAAATGGGCACGCTGGTGACCGATGGCAGTCATTTCCAAAAGGATCTCGACCGGGTGTTTGAGCTGTTCCCGCGGCTCAAGGAACGCCAGAACCAGCGGGGCGGGACCTTGTCGGGTGGTGAACAACAGATGCTAGCCATTGGCCGTGCCTTGATGAGCCGCCCGCGCTTGCTGTTGCTTGATGAGCCGTCCCTGGGACTCGCGCCGATGATCGTGAAGCAGATCTTTGAAGTCATCAAAGAGGTGAATGAACAAGACGGCATGACCGTGTTTCTGGTGGAGCAAAACGCCTATCACGCGCTCAAGCTCGCCCATCGTGGCTATGTGATGGTGACCGGTGAGATCACCATGAGCGGCACGGGGGCTGAATTGCTGGCCAATGAAGAAGTGCGCGCGGCATATCTCGAAGGGGGGCACTGATCATGGAAGCCTTATTGGGTATTTCCCTCTTAGGGTTTGTCATCATCACCCTGGTGATGTTTGCCTTTTGCGCGTTTATGACCGGCCAGGCCTTGGCCAAAGGTTGGCACGCGGCCTGGAAGCTCTTGCCTTATGGGGCGTTGCTCGCCTGCGGTGACCGGTTTATCGGCTATGCCCTGGGTGGCGGTGATTTGGCCTCCATCTCAGGTTTTTTGATCTCATGGCTTGTATTAACCGTGATCAGCTTTGCCGCGTTCCGGTTTACCCAAGCCCGGAAAATGGTCAGCCAGTACCCCTGGATGTATGAGCCTGCCGAGCCTTTCGGCTGGAAGGCAAAAGCTGATCAGTAAAGGCGCTAGGGCCATCGCCAGGTGAAGCGTGAAACACCTTGCGGCTTGTGCCGGACGTGATAAGGTCCCGACTGCAATTTTGCATGGCTGGTCTGCGAAGGCAGGCCGCCTTGTACGATAATTCGATCGGGATGCGCCATTTCCGCGTGATTGACGATCGATCAACCCGGCCCGGCCGTTTTCACTTTTGGCTTGGGCCCGAAAATTCCTAAGGGAGCTTAATACATGTCCGTAACCCGTTTTGCTGTCGCTGCTTCGGCGCTGGCCCTCGGTTTTTCGGCGACTGTCGCACAAGCTGACATCGTCATCGCAACGGCTGGTCCGATGACCGGCCAATACGCCTCATTCGGTGAGCAGATGCGCCAAGGGGCTGAGAAAGCCGTGGCTGACATCAACGCCGCTGGTGGCCTCATGGGCGAAATGCTGGTGCTGAAAGTCGGCGACGACGCCTGCGATCCCCGCCAGGCTGTGTCTGTGGCCAACCAGTTCGTGAACGAAGATGTGGTGTTCGTGGCTGGTCACTTCTGCTCTGGTTCGTCGATCCCAGCCTCTAAGGTCTATACCGAAGAGAACATCCTACAAATCTCACCGGCTTCCACTAACCCCGCCCTCACAGATGATGGCGGCGACAACGTGTTCCGTGTGTGTGGTCGTGACGATCAACAAGGGGCGATCGCCGGTCAATTCATTGCCGCTGAGTTCGATGGCCAAAACGTGGCCATCTTGCATGACCGCACCGCCTATGGTCAGGGCCTGGCTGAAGAGACCCGTAAAGGTCTGAACGCCGCTGGCATGGAAGAAGCCATGTTCGAAAGCTACACCCCGGGTGAGAGCGACTATTCCGCCCTGGTGACCAAGCTGAACGCCGCTGATGTTGATGTGGTTTATGTGGGTGGTTATCACACTGAAGCGGGCCTGATGGTGCGTCAGATGCGTAGCCAAGGGATGGACACCCAGCTGATCTCAGGTGACGCCCTGGTGACCGATGAGTATTGGTCCATCACCGGTGACGCCGGTGAAGGCACGCTGATGACCTTTGGCCCCGACCCACGTAATTTCGATGAAGCCGCGAAAGTGGTGGCCGAAATGCGCGATGCTGGCCAGGAGCCAGAGGGTTACACCCTGTACACCTATGCCGCGATCCAAGCCTTTGTGAAGGCCGCGACCGCCGCCGGTACCACCGACACCGATGCCGTTGTCGAAGCCTTACGTGATGGTGAGTTTGACACCGTGATCGGTGAGCTGACCTTTGACGATAAAGGCGATATCGAGCAGCCTGCTTATGTTTGGTATGAGTGGAGCAACGGCACCTATGCCGAGGTGGCCAGCAACTAATCTGGCTCATGCCCGATAATAATGGTGAAGGCCCGCTGCTCTAGCGGGCCTTTTCTTTTGAGCTGATTCAGTACTGGCTCAACATTTAGATAAAAATTAATATTTATCTGATGATGATTATAAGAAATGTTCATTCAATATCGAATTGATAGTTTTTGACTGTTATTGCCAGCCGGCGTATCAATAGTTTGAGGCTTTTGAGATGAATTGGTGCACATATCCGTGTCGCAACAACAGTATCGACTAAGGCAACTTACTTTCCAGACACCCTCGGTGGCGACAACAGGCGGCTTCTCAAGCTTATCTACTGCCCCCCATGATGTACCCTTAAACGAGCCAGCCCCCCATCCTCTCGCTGGTCATTGGGCTAAGCGGTGGGGCACGCGGTTTCGCCAGGATGATAGTGGCTCGACCACCGTTGAATTTGCCCTGTGTATTATCCCCTTTGTCATGGTGACCATCGGCATCATTGAAGTGATGTTGATGTTCTTTACCATCGCCACTATCGAAGGGGCTATGGATCAAGCCACGCGAATGGTGCGCACGGGTGAGCTGCAAACAGCCGCC
>JBCCBF010000138.1:0-7089 GCA_039814445.1 Pseudomonadota bacterium | reverse complement strand
TGGTCGATGTGGGCGATGATGGCGAAGTTGCGGATATGGTCACGGGTGGCCATGGGCGCGGGCTTTCAAAACAAAAGTGAAACGGCGTAATACGGTACTGGCGTGAAAGTTAGGCTTATTTAGCGCCATAACCATCATGCTGCTATTTAAATAGAGTGAATAGCAAGAAACGACAACGGCTCACGGTGTCGCGTCTTGGTGGTTTTTATGCTGTCCCAGTCGCAGACCCATGGATTAAGCGTGACGGTGTTGCCGCATAAAGCGGGAAAACCAGGCCGGTGACGCTGATTTCCGTGGGAACACATTTGACCTTAGGCGGTGAGGCGTTAGGGTGTTTACTAGGGTTATAAGGGCGAAATAAGCTTGATCTGACCGCATCTTATCGGGTCATGGGTTATCCATGACTGGTTCTTTGGTGATTGTTGCATGACGTCTGATTCCGATAACAAGCCTGATAAAGATCAGCCTGGTGCCGCCGGTGGTGATGATTTCGACGAATTCGATGATTTCGACGATTTTGATGATTTTGATGAGGCAGCCGGCCTTGATGCCTTTGATGACGATGATGACCCCTTTGCCGAGGATGGGGAAAGCGACCCAGACGCCGCGTTAGATGACGCCGTGCATGAGCTTGACGCCATGGTTGACGAGACCCCGGCGGCCAGCACCCCAGAAGCGCCGCCCGTCACCCAAAGCCCCTCACCCGTGACCACGGCCTCTGATATACCTAGTGATGATGATTTCGAGCTCGACGAGTTCGATACCGATGAGTTTGAGGCTGAGGGTTTTGACCCTGGGCCAGCCCCGCAAGGCGATCAACAAGCCGCTGACGACGCTGATAACAAGGACGATGATTTCGCCGATGTGGCACCGGCTGCTGCTGCTGATCAGTCAACGCCTGAACCGGCTGCCGAGACGGGCAGTGATGATGATGCCGACAAGGCGGATGATTTTTCAGACCTGGCCGCTGAATTAGCGGAAACCGAAGAGCAAGGCGCTGAGGACAAACCAGTTAGCCCCTTGGATGACGATTTCGCCGATGTGGCGGCTGCTTTTGAAGACGCGGTGCCTGATGCTGATTTTCCAGAGCCAACGCCAGCACAGACAAGCGCTGACCCAGAGCCTGATGATCAGCAGCCGATCGACGGTTCAGACGGTGACGATGCAGACGGTGTTGAGCAGCCCACCACCCCGGTGGATGAAGCCCCCGCGCCTGAAAACCCGCCGCCGGCCCCTGCCGAAAACGATTTGGACGCGATGCTCAGCGCCCGCGCCTCAGGCACTGAAGAGACATTCTCTGAATCCTCCCCTAGTTTAGAAGAGCCCATCGCTAATCCGCCCGTGAGTGGCACCGAGGAACCGCTGGCCGATGGGGCTGTGGCTAATGAGCCGATTGGTGACAGTGCAGATGATAGTGATGCGGTGAGTGATGCGGCGACACAAGCTGTGCCCGACACGCCAGCGACAGAAGATGCGGTTGATCCTGTTGCCGAGCCCGCCACCGAAGAGGACACTGCTGAGCCTGCCGTTGAAGAGCCCAGTGACGCCGCCTTGGAGCCCTTCGAAGAAACCCCCGATCCGGCTGATGAAGATGCTGATGAGTTGATTGTCAGTGACGGTGACGTGGCTGGTTTGGGCGATGAGGGGGCGGTGAGTGTTTCCAGCGATGAGACGCTGGCTGATCCAGCTGCCCAATCGCCAGACCCTGATCCGGCTGATGCTAACGCCGAGGCCGACGATGATAGCGCGGTTATGGCGGAACCCCTGGTGGATGACGAAGCGGCCGATGCCCCAGCCGCGCCTGAAGAGCCAGCAAGTGTTGCCCTGAACGAGCCAGAGGAAGAGGCAGACCCAGAACTAGAGCCAGATCAAGCAGCGGCTGCTGCCGCTGCCGCCGGTGCGGGACAAGTGGCCGCGTCAGAGCAAGCCACAAGCGATGCCGATGATGAAGCCGAGCCTAGGGCTGAAAAAGCCCCGCCGCGCCGTAAGCGGAAAAGTGACCGGCGTCCGAAAGTACCCTTGATTGATGTGGGGCAGGACGGCTTTGATATGCTGGCTAAGGCCTATCCGAAGCGTTTGCGTGCGGTCCAAGATCTGGCCATGCGTAAACTCACGTCCAAAGGGTTGAGCCTTGGCGAAAAGATATGTCGCAAATGGGCTGATAAATCTCAGATGCCCTATCGCTTAGAGCTAGATGGTGTGCATCAGGCTCTGAATGGCGACCCGGGCACCTTTGTCATCAATCTAGGTTTTGAGATGGCCTGTACGACGGCTTCTTGCGATGATGATGAGGGTGGTCGTCGTCTACTGCATACGATGGATTGGAAGCTCGAAGGCTTGGGGCGTTTGATGGTCGCAGCCCGTCGCCATGCCCATGCGGGAACATGGGTTAATATCACCTGGCCTGGTTATGTGGGATGTTTACAAGGGATCGCGCCTGGGCGGTTTGCTGCTGCTATCAACCATGCGCCGATCAATGGCATGGGACCACCGTTCGTCGCTTGGCCGATGAGTAAGGTAAAATGGTTTGGTAAGCGTGGCTTGCCGCCAGCATTACTGTTGCGCAAGGTTTTTGATGAATGCGATGATTTCGACATGGCCGTCGAGATGATCGAACGAACGCCCATTTGCTACCCTGCTATCTTTTCGTTACTGGGCACCCAGGATGGTGAGTTTTCAGTCATCGAGCGCACAGAAACGGCGAAGAGTACCCACAAGCGCGCCCCGGCTGTCACCAATCACTGGCTGAACAAAGAGTTCTCTGGGACCGTTAGGGCCTATCAAAGTGAAGAACGCCTGGTGGCGATCAAAAGCCGGGTCAATCAAGGCGCTGTAGACGATGATTGGCTGCTGCACCCAGTGTTAAACCCTGAAACACGACTGGCTGTGGATTTAAACCCAACAACAGCCCGAATGCGTGTGCGGGGTTACAATGGCGTGCAACCGGTAACATCACTGCTTGATATCTACGCCGATTAACCACAGAGCCACTGGCATTTCCGTCATCTTCTTCTGATTGCGCTTTGTGCATGTCAGTTATGCATGCCTGTTCATGGCTATCGAAAGTCATTAGTAAATTGTTTTTAAAAGATATTTTGACGTCTCCTTTAGCCTTCACCAAGGTCATGTTTTTCTAAGTTAAAATTTGTCTGCTTACTTTCAGATATGCGTATCAAAGTGTGAATACGCTGTATTTTGGCAGTGAGACATAGTTTAATCGCGGGGACGCGAGGGAAATTTTGGGGGCTTTAAGAAATGTCTGACGTAACTGAGCAAGAGCGCGAACCATTGGTGGCACGACCAGAAGACCGACTGGGCGCAACCGACGTGCCGGCAGCACCAAGCGCACCGGCCGCTGACACACCATTTACCGATGAGATGTCCGTGTTCCCCGGCGGTCAACGCCGCGTGCCAATGACGGAGCGGCCATTCTTGCGGTTGGTCAAAGCCTACACCCCTAAATTCGTCAACAAAGACGACCGGGTGGTTGAAGCACAAGCCACGTTGAATAGTCTTTATGATGACCGCGATCAGGCCGCGTCAGAGGACGCCCAGCGCGTTTATGATGACGCCATGCAAGCCGCCCAACAGCGGGTTGAAAAAGCGACAACCGCCTTCCAAACCGCCAAAACTGACGCCCGCGACATGCGCAGCAAGGTAAAGGCTGTCCGCGACGCTGTTTATAGTGAAGTGCTTGATGACAATATCGAGCACGAACGCGAGCGTCTTGAGGCTGCGGTTTCTGACGCGCGCACAAAGTTGACTGACATTACCAAAGCCGCCAAGGCCGAGGCGACAAAAGCGACCAGTGGTGAAACCCCTGATTTCGGTGGTGATCAAGCCGCCCTCGTGGCGCATTTCAAAAAACAACGGCAAGCGGCGGAAGAAGCACGAACCGGTGAGTTCCGCGCGGGTAAAGAAGCCGAACAAGCCTTAGAAGCTGCCGAAGTCGCACTGGCTGAGTTTGACCACGCCCATGCAGCGGATTTGAAAATTGCCAAAGAAGCCGCTGATATTGCTGCGGCTCAAGAGAAACAGCGCCTTACCTCCACGAAGAGCGCAGCATCAGAGGAGCTAGCCGAGGCGAAGAAAGGCTTGGTGCAAGCGGATAAAGACGCCCGTGCGGCGGCCGAGCAAACTTCGCAAGCGACGGCAGATCGCTTCAATGACCAAATCGAAGACGCCGAGCTTGCTGTTGATACAGCCAAACAGACGGTGACCGACGAGATCACCAATGAGCGTGATGCTGCCCTAGATGCCTATAAGGACAAGGGCCCCGGACCGATGCGCCTGGCCATGGCTAAATTCGGTGAATTGGCCACGAAAGCGGCCATCGGTGTGAAGGGTATTCTGCCCGGTGCGATCCAAGGGGCGATTGATTACGCCGCCAGTTACCAGAGTGATCGCACAAGCGCAGCCCGCGCCACAGCGGTTTTGGAAGATACCTCCTCTGAGGTGATTAACCAGCTGGGTAATTTCGATCGCCACACGGCAGCGGATATTCAGGGCAAGATGTTGGCCTTGGCAAAAGTGGACGAAAGCGCTGATTTGAATGCGATTTCTTCTTACGCCGAGCTTCATGATGCCTTGCGCGATAGCGGTGTGACCCAGCATGATTTAGCGGAAGCTGGTCGTGACCTGGATAAAGGAAAACTCGCCTTCGGCGTCCCCGGTACGGGGCAGATTGCGGCTAAATTTGGTTTGGTCAACGCTAATTCTGTTGATGCCATGATCACCGCCCAGGCTGGTAAGCAATTGATCAACATTGCTGGTGAGATCTCAAACTACGCCAAAGACCCAAGCGTTGATTTCAGCGCGGCTGAAATTATTGACCTGCTGCGTCATGAAGAACAGCCCGGTCTGGCCACGGCGGATCCCGCTGCCCCCGAGGTCGCCGATAGTCGCTATGCGGCCCAAGGGGCGCTGAAGCTTGGTCAATTGGTTGATGGTCTAGTGGCGATTGATCCGCAGCTGACCAAGAGCCTGGGTTTCACGGAAGTGAAGAAAGATTTGGCCGGTCTGGGTAAAACAGCCTTGAACGAAGCAGAATCCAACCTTCGTGTAACCAATGACCCGGTGGCGCGGACCATTGGTCAGGTGAACAAACGGACCAAGGGCGCGGAAGCCGATGCTGGCAGTGTGACACGGATCAGCGACTTTATTGATCAGAGTATCCGTAAGCTTGAGCAAGCAGGTCGTGTCGAACCAGAACAAGCCGCACAATTCCGTGCCATGGCTGCACCAAACTTGAAGGCCGCCAACCAGGTGTTCGTGGCGCGTCAGGAACGGGCAGACATGCGCAACCTACGGGTGCCGACCCCACCACAAGCTGGCGTTAATGCATAAAGGTGTTGTATGACGCTGGTGGTTGTCTGTTGATTTATAATCGGTGCTGAACCATGGCTAAGGATACAGAAACCCGCCATATCGTTGATGTTGATGAACATGATGTGGTGGAGAACAACCGCGGTGAGCTGATGCTGGTGCTGGATGGCCAGGCTGATGTGCCAGGCGATCTGCCCCGGCTTCATCTATCGGCAAAACGTCCCGAAGCAATTTTGCACCGGGGTACCGGCCCTCCCATGCGTCTGCACCATGTGGACCCAGAAGCGATGGAACGGTTGCGCGCTGTGGATGTGATCCTGGTGTCAGAGTTAAAGCCCAATCCCAAAGGCGGGGCGGAAGACGTGCTGCACAACTACATGGCGGCGATCCAACAAGATTAAGGTCGGCGGCGGCTTTATGATTGCTCGCCCAAAGAAAAAAGCCCCGGCAAATGGTCGGGGCTTTTTCTATTAGGTTTATCATCCAGCGTTTTACGCGGCTTCGGCCTCATTGGCGATGTTGCGCAGGACGTAATGGAGGATGCCACCATTGCGGTAGTATTCCAGCTCGTCCAGCGTGTCGATCCGCACCAGGAGATCCACCGTCTCGCTAGACCCATCGGCCCGGTTGACCGTCAGTTGTGCGTTACCACGTGGCGTCAGACCATCGCTGATACCGGTCACGTCAAAGGTCTCGGAACCATCGAGCTTTAGGCTCTCGCGTGTCACGCCATCTTTGAACTGTAGCGGCAGCACACCCATGCCCACGAGGTTGGAGCGGTGGATCCGCTCAAAGCTCTCGGTAATCACGGCTTTGACGCCCAACAGGCGGGTGCCTTTCGCGGCCCAGTCACGAGATGAGCCCGTACCGTATTCTTTGCCAGCGATCACCACCAGGGGCACGCCCTCTGATTTGTACCGCATGGCGGCATCAAAGATCGGCAGCTGATCGCCCGATGGGTAGTGCTTGGTATAGCCGCCCTCGACCCCGTCCAGCATCTCGTTTTTGATGCGGATATTGGCAAAGGTACCGCGGGTCATGATCTTGTCATTACCGCGCCGCGCGCCGTAGGAGTTAAAGTCCCGTGGCCGCACTTGGTACTCGAGCAGATATTCACCCGCTGGGCTGTCTTTCTTGATCGCACCGGCCGGTGAGATATGGTCAGTGGTGACACTGTCCGCCAGCTTGGCCAACATCCGTGCGCCTTTCACATCAGCGACAGCATCGGGTTCGGTCTTCATACCTTGGAAGAACGGTGGGTTCTGCACATAGGTGGAGCCCTCGTTCCAACCATAGGTTAAGCCACCACCCACTTTGATCGCTTGCCATTCCACGGGGCCTTTGAAGACGTCTGAGTAACGCTCAACAAACATCTCACGGGTCAGGCTCTTCTCCATGACTTCCTGGATCTCAGCATTCGAGGGCCAGATGTCCTTCAAGAACACGTCATTGCCATCGCTGTCCTGACCCAGCGGCTCGTTCATGATGTCGATATTCATGTTACCGGCGAGGGCGTAGGCCACAACCAGTGGCGGTGACGCCAGGTAATTGGCACGCACATCAGGGCTGATCCGGCCTTCAAAGTTACGGTTACCGGACAGGACCGACGTCGCCACCAAATTGCCGTCATTGATGGCTTTTGAGATCGGCTCAGGCAGCGGGCCTGAGTTACCGATACAGGTGGTGCAGCCATAGCCAACCAGGTTAAAGCCCATGGCGTCCAGATCGTCTTGGAGCTCGGCTTTCGCCAAATAATCGGTCACC
>JBCCBF010000119.1:0-7672 GCA_039814445.1 Pseudomonadota bacterium | reverse complement strand
CGGTACAGGTTGAAAAACGGAAAGCCCGCCCCCCCGGCGAGTTCCACATCAAACCCCGCATCCGTCAAGGTTTGGCGCAGCAGGCTAGGCGTGTAGTGTCGGTGATGGCCGATATGCTTATCGAAGGCTGACATGGGACCGCCGGGCACGGTGACCACCAAGCGGCACCCTGGCTGCATCCATTGCCGGGCAGCCTGGAGCAAGCTGACGGGGTCGGCCACATGTTCCAACACTTCGGTACAAACCGCATGGCTGGCCCATGCTTTATGCTCTGGCTGAGGGCTAGGGTTCTGCATCAGATCGGTGGCGAGGAAGACCCCGCCGGGTGCCCGGCCTGCTGCGATATCACAGCCTGTTTGCGAAAGCTCTAGCCCTAAAAAGGGCAGGCTTGGATGGCGTTCTAGGGCGCGGGCGGCAAAATCACCGGGGCCTGACCCAATATCAAGGATACGCATGCCCGGCGCCAGTTTCGGTTGATTCAGGCCCAAAAGCTTGAGCAACACCCGATGCCGCCAATGGACGGCCGGGTTGGCTTGGGATAGCGCATCAAAAGTGGACCAATGGCTGTCCCAATCATCTTCCGGCCTGGCATCTTCCGGCCTGGCATTTTCCAGCTGGGCATCGATCGTTTGGGCTTGCGCTGGTTGATCGGGGTTTGCGGCGGGTTTAACCATGGACCAATTCCGGGCCATAGCCAGGAATATCACCAGCCTTTACCCCATCATGAATGGCCGCTAGCGCATCGCTCATGGCCTCAGCGGCTGAGAATTTCTCAACCCATCCCAGCTTGCGTATCCGCTCGCTGTTCAGGCGGACAATCGGCACATCGCCCTGCCAGCCACGATTGCCGCCGGTGTATTCGTAAGCTACCTGGGCCGGATCCAGTTGCAACGTCTGACAGGCCAAATCAGCGATTTCATTCACCGTGATGGCCTGGGGTGTTGAGACATTATAAGCGCGGAACGGGGCGGTCTCCTCCCGCTCCGCCAAAAGCACGGCATCTACCACATCGCGGGCATGGATATAGGGCTTGGATTGGCTGCCATCCCCCAAAATGCGCAGGCTGTTCGGGTTGGCCATCAGCCGCCGGATAAAGTCATAGCCCACCCCATGCGTCTGGCGCGGGCCCACCACATTGGCAAACCGAAAGGCGCGCCCGGTCATGCCAAACATATGACAATAAGAAGCAATCAGGGTTTCACCCGCCAATTTGGAGGCACCATAGGTGGAAATCGGCTCGCAAGGCCCGTGGTCCTCATGGAGGTCGGTCGTGCCTAAATCACCATAAATACCGGAACCTGAAGCATAGAGGATGGTCTTCACGCCGGTTCGCCGCATGGCTTCAATAACGTTTTGGGTCAGCAGCGTGCCTTCGATAAAATCGATGGTCGGGTCGCTCTGGGCCGCGGCGATATCGGGGTTAGAGGCTAGATGGATAATGGTTTCATGACCCCGGATCGCGTCTTCGATCATCGGGCGGGCTTTGCAGTCGCCCTCGATCACCTCAAGCCGATCATCATCCTGATGATGGCGTAGATGCCAGCGCTGGCCCGAGGCGAAATTATCGAAGATGGTCACCTGCTCCACATCATCGCGGGCCAACAAGGCGTCCACCATATGGCTACCGATAAAGCCGGCGCCACCGATCACCGCGTAACAGGTGGCGGGGCTTGGTGATGGGGGTTGGTTTGGTGCCGTCATGGCTTGTCTCGCTCCGCCATGGCGAGACCCGCTGCGTGCAGGACCAGGGTGAACACAAAGCCAATAAACCCAAACGCCACCAGCATCAGACCAAAGATCGCCGTGTGTTGGGTCCAGGCCCCAGGTGTTGCCAGCTGGAGCCCCTGATCGACATAAGTCCAGGCCAATGGGATCGCGCATAACACGCCGAGTTTGGCGGTGCCGATGGCCGTGATCACCGTACGATCATAGGGAAAACGTTTCAGTAAGGTAGCGCGCGTGGCCCCGGTGCGGTCATAAAGCATACGGGCCACTAATCCGGTGGCGGCCGCTTGGGCACCGGTGATGGCGAGGGTCATGCCGAGCAGCATCCAGAACAGCGAGAAGGTGATCCCAAACAGGCTCACGGGTCCCGCCACTAAGGGCACAGTTAACACCAACCCGAGGATCAGCATCACCAAGCCCGGCTTGTAACAGAAGAAATCGGCGCCCCAGATAAACATGGCGCGTAAATTGATCCACGCTGCATGCCAGGGGGAGAACCAGCCCACACGTTTATGGTGGCTAACCCGGCCCTCACGGTCCTTATAAAACCGCACCGGCACTTCGGCGGTTTTGAGCTTCATATGGACTGATTTCAACACCATTTCAGAGGCGTATTCCCAGGACTGGCTAGCGATCCGCATCTCTTTTAATTTGGCCAGGGTGATCCCACGCATGCCGCAATGGATGTCTGAGAATGTGGAGCCGAAGATCACATTTAAGATCCAGGTGGTCACCGGCGTGCCCACATATTGGTGCAGCCAGGGCGATGCGCCCGGCTCGATATAGCCCTTGAACCGTGAGCCCATGACGAAGTCATGGCCCGCCTGAAACGCTTCGACAAACCCGGTCAGCTCACGGAAATCATAGGTACAATCGGCATCGCCCATCAGCACCCATTGGCCGCGGATAAACGGGACCGCATCGATATAGGCCCGCCCTAAGCCGCGCTTGGGTACTTTGAGCACCCGTGCCCCGCCTTTAAGTGCGAGGGCGGGGGTATCATCGGTGGAGCTGTCGATGATCAGGATCTCACCGGTAATGCCCGCCTTCTTCAAACCCTCATGGCACCATTCGATAAAGGTCTCGACCACCATGGATTCATTTAGGGCGGGGATCACAATGGAAAGCTGTGGTTCGGCTTCATCCTGATCGGGCACATACAGCAATTGCTCATGCTGGCCCACCACGCTGGGCGCGCGGCCATCGATTAAGGGCAGGGTGCTGGTGTCGTCACTGACGGTTTGATCCGTGCTTGTGGGGTCGGCAAGGCTCGACATGAGGGCCAAATCTCTGTGCAATGATGGCGATAGAGTGCTGCCTCGTTCCTAGAGGTTTGGTGGGCAAGTCGCAAGTCCATCAACACGCCTTTGCCACGGTCGTTGTTGTTGTCACCGATCAACGGTCGTTGGGGGATAGGCGTCAGTCGGCTTTGCGCAAGCCTGCCCAGAGCACGGCACCGGGCAGGGATAGGATCAAAAGTTGTAAGCCAAAGACGAGGGACAGGGCCAGGGCTTGGCTGCTATCAACCCCTTGGCTGGCGAGGGCCGCCACCACGATTGTTTCACGCACCCCCCAGCCCGCAAAGGATAACGGAATAACGGTGGCAAACATGGCCAGCGGTGCGATCATCAAGGCGTTCATCGCGGTCAGCTCACCGGGCAAGGCAAGGGCGATAAGCACCATGGCGATAATGGGTGGTATCTGACCCAACACAGACAGCAAAAACAGCACGATCGCGGGCCGCGGGCGCAAGGTGGTATCGCGCCCTTGTTTTAACAGGGTCACTAGAAGGGGTTTTTGCAACCGGGTTTCAACCGTGTAGCTCACCCATAACAGGATGAAAAAGCTGGCAAACAGCCCGATCACAGCGGTGATCGTCAGGGCGGTGGCGATCATCACCGGCGACCAGCCAACGGGTAGGTTCTCGCCGAACAAGAAGGGTAGGCTGGGCAGGATCATCAGCGTGATCGCAATCAATCCCCAACCCCGTTCGATCAGGATGCTTAACGCTGCTGCGTATAAATTGCAGCCCAGGCGCTTGGCGCCAAAAGTGCGCACGGCATCACCCCCTATTGGAGCCGGCAGGACCTGGTTGAAGAACAGCCCGACAATGGTAAGCCGGGTCAACAGGTTGAGGCTGGGCCGCGTCTCGCCGCCGCCATGCTCCCGCCCGGGCCAGACATACCGCCAGCGGATGCTGTTGGCGATGATATGGGTGGGCAGAATCACCAGGGCAGCTAGCAATAACCAGGGATCAGCCCCAGCGATGGCCACCAGGAGGGCGTCGCCATCCACCCCGCTTAACACCCAGCTCAACAGGCCAACGGACACCAATACTTGCAGCGCGAGCAACACGTATTGCCGCCATGGCGTGGCTGTTGGTTCCAGGTCACTCATCGGGGGTCACCAATCTGGCGGCCGCTAATCTGTGGCAGGGTGCCGGTTATCAGGGCGTCATGCAGTTCGGCTAAGCCCTCATGGCTGCCGATCTCCCAGAACCGCGTGCCCGTCGCATGGGCGGCTAGTTGGTTGTTAACGCTCAGCTCATGCATCAGATCAGCCAAATCCATCGCTGCCGGCGCCGGTGGGATATGCCGTACGATGATATCCCGTGTCAGGCCCGAGATACCGTAATCAATGTGATCTAAGGTGATATCGGGATAACGGTTCTGTTTGTCGTAAAGGGCGATGGTTTTGCCGTCCGCGGCCATCGCCACATTCGACCGGTCCCAGCGGCCATCATTATGAAAAATGGTCATCAGGGCGGGCTGGGTGGCGGCGGTGAAATCATCCCAGATTGGCCGTAAATCCACGGGCAGGTAGCTATCGCCATAGATCAATAAAAACCGGTCATCGAGGACGCCATCATCAGCCGCCTGGCGGAAGCAGCCCGCCGTGCCGCGCGGTGTCACCCCGTCATCCACATAAGCGATCGGTATGCCAAAGCGGCTGCCATCACCCAGATGCGCACAGATCTGATTACCCATATGGCCAATAGCATAAATCAGGCTGGTGGCCCCGCCTTGTCGTAGTAAATCAATCTGATGCTCGGCAAAGGGTTTGCCCGCCACCGGCACCAGAACCTTTGGCATGGTGTCGGTCAGCGGGGCGAGCCGGGTGCCTTTTCCGCCAGCGAGGACGACCACTTGCATGGGGCTGCGGCCCGGTTATCGGCTGTCGCGGACCGTGACCCGCGAGCCGTCGAAATCAAATTGGAAGCGCACCTCGGATAGACCCTCCTGGGCCATGGCTTGGCGCAATCGCGCGGGATCTTCGGCATAGAACATCAAGAAGCCACCACCGCCCGCGCCCACAAGCTTACCCCCCACAGCACCATTGTTCCGACCATGGTTATACAGCTCATTGATCCGTGGGTTGGAAATACCACCGCTGCGTTCAAGCTTGATCTGCCAATGCTCATGCATGATCCGGCCAAATTCCATGGCATCGCCGCCCTCCAGCGCTGATTGGATGCGTAAGCCCAACTCTTTCACCTGGTCTAGATTGGCGATCATGGCGGCGTCGTCTTCAACCAACTTCTTCTTATGGTCGGCCAGCACCTTATTGGCGCTACGGGCATAGCCCGTGAAAAACAGAAGCAGGTGGCTTTCCAGCTCGTGCAAAGTCTCAAGCGGTACCGCGAGTGGGCTTACCTGGGTTTTGCCATCCTTGCCAAAGTTAAAGCAGGTGATGCCACCGAACGCCGCAATATATTGGTCTTGCTTACCGCCCGAGCCTTGCAGCCGGTTGATCTCGATATCACAGGCGGCTTCGGCCAGGCCGTGGGGTGTGACTGGTTCTCGGCGGAAGGCGTGCAGCGTGCGTAACAAGCCCACGGTAAAGGCACCCGATGATCCTAACCCGGTCCCGGCCGGAATATCAGCCATGGACACCAGCTCAATCGACGGGTCGATATCGAGCATGGTGAGGGCTTCGCGGATGATTGGGTGGTTGATGTCTTGGGCTTTTTCCGCCCGTTCCAACTCAGAATATTTGATGAAGTAATCGGGCCGGAAGGTGCGGTTAAGGGCGATATAGATGTATTTATCAATCGCCGCCGAGATCACAAACCCGCCCTGGCGCTCGTAATACCAGGGCAAATCAGTGCCGCCGCCACCAATGGATATGCGCAAGGGCGTTTGGGTGATAATCATGAGCGGGCTACTGGCTGGCGACGGTGCGTGAAGTGGTTGGATACGCTGCTTACCATCACCATTGCCTGGATGCCAATCCTCAGGGGGAGTATCATGACCATAATCACCGATTTTAAGGCACCGGAAACCGTGCCAGCCATGCTGGCGGGCGATTATGGCCCGGCCTTGGGCGAGGGATTGTGGGGCCGCACTTATGATCTAGGCGATGGCACCGTGGTCAAACTGGCGCGCGCCGGCGGCGGCATCGGTGATGGCCGTGATTTGATTGAGCGCGAGGCAAAGGCGCTGAAAGCTTTCGCCGGTTATCAGGGGGCTGATCTGTCGCTGCCCGCCTATTACGGCCATGGCCCACTTGATGCCGAACCCGGCGGGTTCTGTCGCTGGTTGCGGCTCGGTAAGATCACCGGCACCGTGTTTAGTGAAGCGCGTTATCTGGCGCTGTCTACCGCTAATAAAACTCAGCTATCGACGGAATTGGGCCGGGCCTTGGCCGACTATCACCGGTTGAGTGAACCACTGGCCAGCCAATGCCCTGAGGGCGAGGCGCTAATTGCGGCGAGCCGCCGGGATTGGATTATCGGTCAGGTCCTTGATGACTTGCCCGCCGATGAAGTGATCCTCGCCAAACGCCTGCGCGGCCGGTACCGGCAATGGCTGACCGCGAGCCCACGATTGGTGTGGGCCCATGGGGATGTGAACCCCAGCAATTTTCTGTGGGACGCCCAGCGTACTCCGGATAGGCCGGCCATTGGTCTGGTGGATTTTGCCGAGAATGGTTGGGATTTACCGGCGGTGGATCTGGCCCATTGGCGAACGCTGGGATGGTTGGATCAAACCTTGCTCGATGCTTATGGGCAAGCGGCGGGCCATGACATGCCCATGGAGGCAGTGCATATCGTCGGCGCTATCAACGCCCTGATCGGCATGGTGCTCGATCGACGTTTGGATGACCGCGATGCAGTGGGCCGGGCCGAGGCGACCTTTAGGGATTGTCTGGCGGCGGCTCGCCTGATTGATTGACCGGTGCCTGGCCCTTTTCAGGGCTCGTTCCTGGGGCTGTTTCAACCGCGCTGCGTGGGGCGATCATCAAGGTGATCAGAAACCCTGAGATAAGACCCGAGATATGCAGCGGTGATGAGCCATCCAAATAGGCCCAATCAAACGCCGTTTGGATCAACACGATGATCAGGATGGCGTTGATATCCTGGCGTGCTTGAAACAATTTGGTCCGCCGATAGGCCAGGAGCGCTAGGGCCAAGACCGCGCCCAACACACCGAAAATTGAGCCCGAGGCTCCCAAGGCCAGCATGGGTTCGGTTTGCTCGGTTAACTCATAGCTGGCGATCGCGGCGAGCATCGAGCCGATACCGCTGAGCAGATAAATGATGATGAACCGGCCATGGCCCACCCGGCGCTCCACAGTGTAGCCGAACCAGATCAACGCCAGCATGTTAAAGCCCACATGCAGATAGTTGTAATGCAAGAAGGTGGCCGTGAGCAGCCGCCACCATTCGCCATAGACCGCCAAGGCCGGGTAGATAAAGATCGAATGCATGGCAATCATGCTATCCAGCCGGATAATCCCAAGGCTATCGCTGGCGAGGCTAACGGTGAATAGGAAGATCGCCAGATTAATGATGATAAACGCTTGGGCCGCGCGGGGCTTTTTAACCCGGTGGCTAAAATACTGGCGGTTATCTTCTTGTTCTTGGTTGGCGGCCGCCAGGCGCGCGCGGTTTTCCTCACGCAATGGGGGGGCGGGCCGGGGTCCACGATCCAGCCAGGCTTTGATT
>JBCCBF010000439.1:0-1526 GCA_039814445.1 Pseudomonadota bacterium | reverse complement strand
GCGGACAAGCGCCAGGATATCCTAGAGAACCGCAAGATCGTGGCCAGCCAATTTAATCAACCGGCCAGCCAGTTGGTGACCATGTTCCAAGTGCATGGCACCGGCGTGGCGGTGGTCGATCAGCCATGGGCACCGGATCAAGCGCCCGAGGTGGACGGCATTGTGACCAGCAAGCCCGGCATCGTGTTAGGTGCCTTGGCCGCCGATTGTGCCCCCATCCTGTTTGCTGATACCCAAGCTCAAATCATCGGTGCCTGCCACGCCGGTTGGCGCGGGGCTGTCGATGGCATCGCCCAGGCGACCATCGACACCATGGTCGACCAGGGGGCTAACCGTGACCACATCACGGCCGTGATCGGCCCTTGTATCGGCCCTCATTCTTATGAGGTTGGCCCGGATTTCCCAGCACCCTTTATGGCTCAAGATGATGCCAACGCCGCGTTTTTTGCCCCCGGGGATGGCGATCGCCTACTCTTTGATCTACCGGGTTATTTGACGCGCCGCCTTCATCAAGCGGGGCTTAGCGATGTTACGTGGGTGGGGGATGACACCCTGAGCAATCCTGACCGATTTTTTAGTTACCGGCGTTCTTGTCACCAACAAGAGCCCGATTACGGACGGCAAGTCTCCGTGATCATGCTGACCCCATGATCGGCCAGCGCCACCTTGTGCACGCTATACCCATCATGAATGGATGTGTACGGCCGAAGATAGCTTGTATGAAACAGCATTCGACGCTATCCCTGAAAACGCTCTGAACCGATGCCGGGCCCTCCGGCCCCAAACCCGCGATCCACACCTATGAAGCTGCTCGCCTGTAACAGCAACCGCCACCTCTCTGAGGCGATTGCCGCTGCCATCAACATTCCCCTGACCAAAGCCAGCATTCGCCGCTTTTCGGACATGGAAGTGTTCGTTGAGATCCTGGAGAATGTGCGGGGTGAGGACGCCTTTGTGGTTCAATCCACCTCCTTTCCAGCGAATGACAATCTGATGGAATTGCTGGTGACCCTGGATGCCTTGCGCCGCGGGTCCGCCCGCCGGATCACGGCGGTCATCCCTTATTATGGCTATGCCCGTCAGGACCGGAAAACCGGCCCCCGGACACCGATTTCTGCCAAGCTGGTCGCCAATTTGATCACCGTTGCCGGCGCAGACCGGGTGCTGACCATGGATTTACACGCGGGCCAGATCCAGGGGTTCTTTGATATTCCCCTCGATAATTTGTTGGGCGCCCCGGTTTTCGTCAAAGACATCGAAGCCCAGATCGGCCGCGGTCGTGAGATCGTTATCGTGTCGCCCGATGTGGGTGGCGTGGTCCGCGCCCGTGCGGTGGCTAAGCGCCTGGATGCTGATTTGGCCATCATCGACAAACGCCGGGAAAAAGGCGTCGTTTCGGAAGTCATGAACATTATCGGTGAGGTAGATGGCCGCGATTGTGTCTTGCTCGATGACATCGTGGACAGCGCCGGCACCTTGTGCAACGCCGCAGTCGCGTTGTGCGAGGCCGGTGCCAAATCCGTCCG
>JBCCBF010000305.1:0-3471 GCA_039814445.1 Pseudomonadota bacterium | reverse complement strand
GGCGATTTTTGGCATGGATTGATGTGCGCGCATGAAATCTGCTTGGCAAACAAGCGGTTTAGGCGCGGTCTTTCACATCAACAAAGCTGCGTTCGGCATAGCCGGTATAGAGCTGGCGTGGTCGACCAATACGCTGGCCTGGATCTTCGATCATCTCTTTCCACTGGGCCACCCAGCCAACGGTCCGGGCCACGGCAAAGAGCACGGTAAACATGCTTACCGGAATGCCCATGGCTTTCAGGATGATGCCCGAATAGAAATCCACGTTTGGATAGAGTTTCTTCTCCACGAAATACTCATCTTCAAGCGCGATACGCTCCAGCTCCATGGCGAGTTCAAGCAAAGGCTCATCACGAATGCCAAGTTCATCCAGAACCTCGTGGCAGGACTGGCGCATCACTTTGGCCCGCGGGTCAAAGTTTTTGTACACCCGGTGACCGAAGCCCATGAGGCGGAAGGGATCGTCCTTGTCTTTTGCTCGTTTGATGAACTCAGGAATACGGTCCTTGCTGCCGATTTCTTGCAGCATCTTCAACACGGCTTCGTTCGCCCCCCCATGGGCGGGACCCCATAGCGATGCAATACCCGCAGCAATCACGGCGAATGGGTTCGCCCCGGACGAGCCGGCCAGACGCACCGTGGAGGTGGAGGCATTCTGTTCGTGGTCTGCGTGCAGGATCAGGATCTTGTTCATCGCGTTGGCGAGAACCGGGTTCACTTTGTAATCTTCAGCCGGGACCGAGAACATCATGTGTAAGAAGTTTTCTGAGTAATCCAGGTCATTGCGTGGATACACAAAGGGCTGACCCAGATTGTATTTGTAGGTCATGGCCGCCAGGGTTGGCATCTTTGCAATCAACCGGTGTGCTGAGATCATCCGTTGCTGGGGATCACGGATGTCCAAACTGTCGTGATAGAAAGCCGAGAGGGCGCCAACAACACCGCACATGACCGCCATCGGGTGGGCGTCACGGCGGAAGCCGCGGAAGAAGTAATTCAGTTGTTCATGCACCATGGTGTGATAGGTGATGTGGTGCGTAAACTCAGCATTCTGGGCTTCGTTGGGCAATTCGCCTTCAAGCAGCAAATAACACACCTCAAGGAATGAGGCCTTATCGGCAAGCTGTTCGATAGGGTAGCCGCCATGGAGCAAAACCCCTTTATCGCCATCGATAAAGGTGATTTTTGATTCACAAGATGCGGTGGAGGTAAAGCCCGGGTCAAAGGTGAAAAGATCGGTATCCGCATAGAGTTTGCGAATATCGATAACGCTGGGCCCCAGGGTTCCGTGCTGCATGCCAAAATCATAGCTGGCATCGGCGTTGCCATTGTGTAGGCGAACCGTGTCCTTGGCGGCGTTGGCGTTGGCGGCTTTATCAGAAGCGGCGCTCTGGCTCATATTGGAATTCCTCATTAAAAACAGTCTGTTCGCTAGTTTTTTTAATATTTTTAAGCGAAGGCAATGACGATTAATCCGGGTGCGTTTCCCGGTGTCTCATGGGACACCATCTATCATTTATGTTGCTGTGCACCATAAAGGTCTCTGACGGCTTGTGCTAGCGAAACCTGCATTTGGTTCTACAGATCCTATAACAGGGAGTTTTACCAAAACCTTAGCTTTGGATGATGGCCAAGGCATCATCTAACCGGCCCAGGGTTTCCACCTGACCGATCACCGCCGCGATGGCAAAGATTGAGGGCGCTTGCATGGTCCCACACAAGGCGGCCCGCAATAGCGGCGCTACCTTGCCCATCTTCAGTCCCTGTTCCTCGGCCAAAGCTTTAATCGCCCCTGAAATGGCAGGGTCTTCCCAGTTTTCTAAGGCGGCTAGTTTGGATCGCATGGCGGTGACGATATCGAGCTTATCGGCTGTGAGCATGCCCATGGTCTTGTCATCCCGGTCAATCGGCCGGGTAATCGCCAAATAGCCCACATTGTCACCGATCTCATTGATCGTGCTGAACCGTTCGATCAGATCAGGCAGCAGGGCTTTAATCCATCCCTCTTGCTCCCGGGTTGGTAAAACGCCTTCATCACGAAGATAATCTGAAATTAGCGCGATCAAATGGCTTGGATCAGCCTGTTTCAGATAGGCCGTGTTGATGAATTTCATCTTGGTTAGGTCAAGCTGGGATGGGCTGCGGCCAATGCCGTCCAGGTCAAACCACTCAATGGCTTGGGCCGTGGAAATCAGCTCATCATCCCCATGGGACCAGCCCAGGCGGAGCAGGTAATTACGCATGGCATCGGGTAAAAAGCCCATGTCTTGGTAGTCTTGTAAGCCTAAGGCCCCATGGCGTTTTGAGAGTTTTTTGCCATCATCCCCATGGATCAGCGGCACATGGGCAAACACTGGCACAGCCCACCCAAGGGCTTCATAAAGCTGCTTCTGCCGAAACGCATTGGTCAGATGATCATCACCACGGATCACATGGGTGATGCCCATATCATGGTCATCCACCACCACTGACAGCATATAGGTTGGCGTGCCATCAGACCGCAGCAAGACCATGTCATCCATCTGGCTATTGGCGATGGTCACTTCGCCCTGTACCGCATCATTGATCACGGTTTCGCCGTCTTGCGGGGCTTTCAGGCGGATTACCGGATCAACGCCCGCCGGGGCGTCTGCCGGGTCACGGTCACGCCACCGGCCATCATAGCCGGGGGAGCGTCCTTCGGCTTTTGCCGTTGCGCGCATCTCTTCAAGTTCTTCGGGGCTAGCATAGCAGCGATATGCCCCCCCTTTGGCCAAGAGTTCTTCCACAACGGCAGCGTGGCGGTCCAGTTGCTTATGCTGGAACACTGGCTCACCGTCAAAATCCAGCCCGAACCAGTCAAGCCCCTCTAAAATCGCCTTGATCGCCGGTTCGGTGGACCGCGCACGATCCGTATCCTCAATACGCAGCAAACACGTTCCCCCGTGGCGTTTGGCAAACAGCCAATTGAACAAGGCCGTACGGGCGCCGCCAATGTGCAAGAAACCAGTAGGTGAGGGGGCAAAGCGAGTAACAACGGACATTGTGAGCGTTTTCTAATATAAGAGATGGGGGCGCGATTTTGTGATGGCGCTGATGATCAAGTCACCGTGGCTTACCACGGCATTACCGCACGCGCCAATGGGGGATATGAGTGCCGCTCGATGAGCCGCTTCAACCGGGGCTAAAACGCCCGTGGCTAGGCTGGCGCCAGCATGTCTGGCGTGCCCAACAGCAATGGCGTCGTCACGGCCGTGAGCGCCTGTATCAAGCATTCGTGTCGACACCCCTGGTCTGGCCTGCCGCCTGGTTTGTGTGGGTGCCGACCTTGTTGATTATCGGGGTCGCCCTGTATTTCTCGTTATCCGTTGAGCCGCCGGCTTGGCTGGGGCCATTAGGGGTAGGCTTGAGCCTATTGGTTATGGCCGCCTTTGCCCGTGGCAGCTTGTATAGCCAGATCATGCGCTGGGCGGCCGTGGCTTGTCTTTGTCT
>JBCCBF010000054.1:0-11445 GCA_039814445.1 Pseudomonadota bacterium | reverse complement strand
GTAAAAATCATAGACAGGTGAAAGCACCACCCCTTATCCTCAAAATTGTCCGACAATCGGCAAAGCGAACAAAAAGACGTGCGTCAGGAGCAGATTTGATGACTTCTTTTGCCAAGATCAACACCGCCCCCACCTATCGCCGGCTTTATGATGCGATTGAAACCGAGATCATGCGCGGACGGCTTAAACCCGGAGCTAAACTGCCCACCGAAACCGATTTAGCGGGTCAGTTTGGGGTCAACCGCTCCACCGTGCGTGAGGCGATCCGATTGCTAGAGCAAACGGGCTTGGTTGAACGAGCCTCAAGCCGGCGGCTTGTGGTTAGCAAACCATCCACGGACCAATTAGCCAGCGGTATTACCCGCGCTTTGGTCATGCATCAGGTGAGCTTCTCTGACCTGTGGGCGGCGATGATGGCGATGGAACCCGCCGTGGCTGAGGGCGCCGCCCATAGCATCACGCCCGATCAAATCGCCGCCCTCGAACAGAATGTCAGCGATAGCCGGGCGTGCTTAAACAACCCCAAGCAGTTCTGCGAGCTAGACCACCAGTTTCACACGATCCTGGCTGAGGCGGCCGGCAACCGCGTGCTCGATATTGCCCGCGAGCCGATCAACCTGTTGTTCCATCCGGCGGTGAGCAAAGTCATGACCCAATTGTCCCAGGCCAGCAGCCGGACCCTAGAAGCCCATGAGCAGATCTTAACCGCGTTGAAGACCCATGACGCCATGAACGCACGGCATTGGATGACCAAACATATTGATGATTTCCGCCGGGGTTATGAGCATGCGGGCTTTGACCTCAACGGGCCCATCGACATCAAGCGCTGATCAACAGGCCGGTCAACAGCCGGTCAGGATTTAACCAAGCGCGCGCCCGCACTAACCATGAGGCCAAGGGCAAACAGTACCACGGCCGTGACCACAATCGACGGCCCCGACGGTGTGTCAAACGCAAGGGACGCGCCAATCCCACCACTGACCGATACCGCCCCGATCAGCGCCGCCACCAGGGCCATCGCCTCAGGGTTGCGGGCAAAAGGCCGGGCGGCGGCGGCGGGAATAATCAGCAGCGCGGTGATCAGCAAAATACCGATCAGCTTCATGGCCAAGGCGATAAGCACGGCCAAGGCGAGGACATAAGCCAAGCGTACCCGGCGGGCGGGCACCCCCTCGGCCGCCGCCAAATCGGGGCTAACCGTGAGGGCCAAAAGCGGTCGCCACATGATGGCCAGCAAGCCCAGCAAGACACAAGCGCCGCCCCAAATAACCAGCAAATCAGACCAGCCCACGGTCAGAATATCACCAAACAAATAGCCCAGCAGATCAACCCGGATGCCGGTCATCATGGCGATGGCAAGCAACCCCAGCGCCAGTGACGCATGGGACAGGATCCCCAACAACGTATCGGTGGCGAGCGATAATCGGTCTTGCAGTACAAACAACGCCACAGCAATGGTCAGGCCCACGGCGAGGACACCAGCCAAAATATTGACGTCCAAAAGGATGGCAAGCGCCACCCCAAGCAAGGCGGCATGGGCTACCGTATCGCCGAAATAAGCCATGCGGCGCCACACGACAAAGCAACCCATGGGCCCGGCAATCACGGCGACGCCAAAACCAGCCAGTAACGCGCGCAGGATAAAGTCATCCATGATGATCACTACTTTTGTTCTGATGGTGAACGATGGGGGATTTCATGACCCTGGTGCTGGTAGATGGCATAGGCGTCGATGGCTTGTTGGCCGAACAGGCGCTGATACTCCGGGTGCTTTGTGACCTCTTGCGGCGCACCAGAACAACACACATGACCATTCAAACAGATCACCCGATCGGTGGCCCCCATCACCACATGCAAATCATGGCTGATCATTACCACCCCACAGCCTATCTCGTCACGGGTTGCCGCGATCAAGCGGTACAACTCAGCCTGCCCGGCAAAATCAACGCCCTGCACCGGTTCGTCCAGGATCAACAAATCAGGTTTGTGCAGCAAGGCACGGGCTAATAGGACACGCTGCATTTCACCACCCGATAAAGTCTGTAAGGGTTGATCGATCACATGGGCCATCTGGGTGTGATCAAGACTATCGATGATGGCTTGGCGCGTGGCTGGTTTAACCAGGGTCATCAACCGCATCACCGTCAAGGGCAGGGTCGGGTCAATGGCTAATCGTTGGGGCACATACCCAATCGTTAAATCAGGCCGCCGGGTTACAGAACCAGCGCTTGGCTTCACCAAACCAATAAGCGCCCGGGCCATGGTGGTCTTACCCGCCCCATTGGGACCGATGATGGTGACAATCTCACCGGCCGTGACGGCCATATCGATATTGTGGATTAGCCAGCGACGCCCAGCACGGACCCCTAGGCCATGGGCTTCAATCAGGGTGGGTTGGGTCATGATAACCGTGCGGTGCTTGTCTTGGCGTGATCAGCGGCTTGGTCATGTGTGGGGCAAGAATACTCACTGATCATAGCGCATCACTAGCGAAGTCATCGGGGCAAAACAAGGCTTGAACCCGCCCAGCATAACACTTATCCGTAGCAGCCTATGCGTGATCAATCCCAAGGCTTATAGGCATTTTCCATGACCCAATCTGCACACCGACCAGTGACCCCATCAGCAACCCGATCCGCGCTCATCGCTCTGGTTACTGGCACCACCCTGGCCCTCGCCCCCTGGGTTAACGCTCAGGCCCAAGAAGCCCCCAGCCTGGTCGCCACCATCCCCCCATTAGCGGGCATTGCGGCTGATATTATGGCCGGGATCAGTGAGCCGATTTTGTTGATTGATAATGGTGGGTCGCCCCATGCCTTCAGCTTACGCCCATCGGATGCCTCAGCCTTAGCCCAGGCGGATTATGTGCTGTGGGTCGGTGAGGATCTGGAATTATTTCTGGCTGATAAGCTCGACAACCTAGCGCCCACCGCCACGCGCCTAACCGCCATGGACTTACCCGGTGTGACCACAAAGGATTTCCGTGAGGTGCATGATCACGGGGACCACGGTCGTGCTGACCATGGGCACGAAGATCACGGACACGAAGACGACGGGCACGATAAACACGGTCATGACGATCATGGGCACCAAGAGCATGATCACGAAGCTCATGGGCATAAAGATCATGGGCACCGGGATAATGGGCACGGGGATAATGGGCACGGGGATCATGGGCATGATGATCACAGCCATGATCACGCCGCACACGATCATGATGATCACGAAGACAACCATGGGGATCATGGCCATGACCATAGTGGGGCTGACCCACATATCTGGATGCAGCCTGCGAACGCCATCGCCATCGCCCGCGCCTTGGCTGGCGTTTTGATGGAAGATTTGCCCGCCGAACAAGCCGCCCGCATTCGCAGTAATCTGGCAAATTTCGAAGCCGATATTAGGGCTTTAAGCACGGTGATCACCGAACAGCTAGCGCCCTTTACCGCCACGCCTTATGTGACCTTCCATGACGCTTATCAGTATTTTGAAACCACCTTTGGCCTCAACTATCACGGGTCGGTAACGGTCAGCCCAGAGGTGCAACCAGGGGCGGCTTCCTTACGCGCCCTGCGTGAGGAGATCCGCGAGCACAACATCGCTTGCGTGTTTAGCGAACCACAATTCGAGCCCCGGGCCATTCGAGTGATTGCCGAAAACCTACCGGTACGCACCGGCATGTTAGACCCCGTGGGGGATAACACGATCGGTCGTGTCGGGGGGTATCAGGCGTTCTTGACCAACCTAGCCGATGGGTATGCCGAATGCCTAGGCCCGAAAAGCTGAAGCCCTCAAAACCTCACGCGGACCAAAACTAAGATCCAAAGCTAAGAGGTTGGTTCGCGTAACCCACGCGGTTATTCGGCGACCACTTCGGTGAAGATGCCAAACAAGGCTTTGTCCATGCCCTTTAGCTGCGGCAGGTCAGCGGGCAGCTTGTAGGTTTCCTGGAAATGGGCGGGCTCATTGGCCATCAGCACGGTTTGGCCCTGGTCATCCTCCATCACCAACACGCGCAACGGCAGGTCAAAGGCGGCCTTTTGATTAGCCTGCATGATCGGCGTGCCCAATTTCGGGTTGCCAAAGATAATGGTCACCGTGGGGCGTAGCTCGGCGCCAATTGAGGCGGCACCAGCCGCGTGGTCGATCACGGCAAATACGCGCGCGCCTCGCTTTTCAATCGCCGCCTGCATCTTCTCCACCGTGGACGCCACATCATGGGGGCTCGCCATACGCATGGTGTGGCTACCATAATCACGGGTGCCATGGTCGTGATCGGCAAGCGCCAGGCTAGGGGCGACAAGAAAAAGCGCGGCGGTGATGGCAACAAAACGGATCATAGAGGGGTCCTCAAGAAGACAGATGGATGGTGATAAAGCGCTTAGGGCCGCTATCGGGCTAACTCGCGGCCGAAACAAAACGCATGAGCAAACTTACGGGTCAGTAGAGTAGCGCTTGTCCAAAAACCGCCCAAGCGCAAAATCAAGCCACTGACATTCAAATCCGTGAACATCAACGCGACGGAATGATGGGATGAGGCGCACCACGGGCATATGTACCGGTATCGGGTCGTCTGGCGACGAGGCGCTGGACCATGGCTTGTCTCGGGTGGCTCACCTCGCCCTGCTCAAACGCCACAACCTCCAGCGGCCCCATAAAAGCGGTTAAAAGCTCATGGGGTTGCAGCAGATAATCCGGGTTTGATGGCTGGCCGAATTGTTGATGACCATCCATAAAGGTCTCATAAATCAGCACGCCACCGGGCGCCAACGCAGCGGCTAATATCGGCAGCAAGGGGCGGTAAAGATAGTTGGTGACGACGATACCGGCGAACTGATCAGGGTCGAATGGCCAGTCGCTTCCATCTTCCAGATCCCGTTGCACCAGGCTCAAGGCCGGTTCCCCCAACACATCGGCCAAACCGACCATCCGCTTATCGACGCCCACCACCTGATAGCCGTTGATCAGCAACGGGCGAATATGCCGGCCCTCGCCACAGGCCAGGTCCAGAACGGGGCCCACCCCGCGGGGTATGAGCGGCATAAACCGCCCGACCCAAGCACTAGTCGTATCGGTGTACATAGGCCTGAATGCGCCCCTTACCCGTTCTTGGTGGCAGTCAGGATGTAGTTCACATCCAAATCCCGGGGGTTTTCGGAAAATTGCCGACGGATCGGGTCAAAAACCAGGCCGGTCAGTTCCCGCAGCTGGAAACCACGGGCGCGCAGGGCGCCCACCACCTCAGATGGCCGCATAAATTTGCGCCAATCATGGGTCCCGCGGGGTAGCCAGCGCAAAATATATTCAGCCGCCACAATACCGAGGGCAAAGCCTTTCGGCGTGCGGTTGAGGGTCGACATGAAAACCTGCCCGCCCGGCTTTGTCAGCGTGGCAATCGCATCAAAGAACAGATCCCGCCCATCCACATGTTCGACCACCTCCAAGGCGATCACCACATCAAAACGTCGGCCACTGGACGCCAAGGCTTCGGCGGTCATGCATTGATACTCGATGGCCAGGCCGGTTTCAGCGGCATGGGCGGCGGCCACCTTCACGGTGTTTTCTTCGGCATCAAGGCCCACCACATCAGCCCCAAGCCGGGTCAAGGGCTCGGTAATCAATCCACCGCCGCAACCAATATCCAGAATGCTCAAGCCTTTTAGGGCGTCAAACGCTTCGGGATCCCGATCAAAATGCGCGCAGATATGACGTTTGAGAAAGCCTAACCGAATGGGGTTTAGCTTATGGAGCGGCGCAAACTTGCCCGCCGGGTCCCACCATTCGGCGGCGATCCCACCAAATAAGCTCATCTCATCCGCGTTAACGGTCGTACCACCACGGGACTGGGGCTTCTCACCCGTCTCCGGTGTGCTCGCTGCTGTTGCTGTCTGTGATCGCTTGGACGCCGCGCTCATTCTTCGCCTCATTTGGTCAAACCATCGCCGGTTACTATGGTTGATAACCGCCTTGTTGGTATGAAAAATATGGGTGGTAGACACGCGCTATACCACAGGCACTTGCCTTGTGCGGCATCAAACCGCTAATGATGCGGTGCAATTATTGTTTGGGCTAAGCCTGCCTCTAGTTTTTCGATCCCCTTATGCCTCGCATCGTCATGAAATTCGGCGGCACTTCGGTCGCTGATCTGGACAAAATCAAAGCTGCTGCTGCCAAGGTTCAAGCCGAGGTTGAGCGCGGCAATCAGGTTGCTGTCACGGTGTCTGCCATGGCCGGGGTGACCAACCAGCTGGTCGAGTATTGCCGCGGTATCAGTCCATTATTTGACGCCCGCGAATATGACACGGTGGTATCAACAGGCGAGCAGGTGACCAGTGGCTTGCTGGCCATGGCGCTGCAAGCCGAAGGGATCGCTGCGCGATCCTGGCTGGGCTGGCAGATCCCGATCATTACCGATGATACCCATACCAAAGCCCGGATCCTTGAGATTGATACCAAGGTGATGGAAGAACGTATGAACCAGGGCGAAGTGGTGGTCATCGCCGGTTTCCAAGGGGTCTCTGAGCGCAACCGTATCGCCACCCTGGGGCGCGGGGGCACGGACACCTCGGCGGTTGCCCTGGCGGCGGCCTTGGAGGCCGAGCGTTGCGATATCTATACTGATGTGGACGGCGTCTATACCACCGACCCGCGTATTGTGTCCGAAGCCCGTAAAATCCCCCGCATCTCGTTTGAAGAGATGTTGGAGATGGCCTCACTGGGGGCCAAAGTCCTGCAAACCCGATCGGTTGAAATGGCCATGAAACACCGGGTGCGGGTCCAGGTATTATCTAGTTTTGAAGACGCCATTGGCAGCGATCTGCCAGGCACGCTCGTGATTGATGAGGATGAGCTTGTGGAACAAGAAGTCGTCAGTGGCATCGCCTATAGCCGTGATGAAGCGAAAATCACCTTGATTGAAGTGCCCGATGTGCCCGGTGTGGCCGCCAGCATCTTCGGCCCCTTATCGGAAGCCTCGGTCAATGTGGACATGATTGTCCAAAACATCTCCGATGATGGCACCCGCACCGACCTCACCTTTACGGTGAACCGTACGGATCTGGAACGCGCGGTGGATGTGCTGGAAAAAGCCAATTTGGGCTATAAGCGCCTGGATGCCGATAGCAAAGTGGTCAAGGTATCAATCATCGGGATGGGCATGCGCAGCCATGCGGGCGTGGCCCAGCGCATGTTCAAAGCGCTCGCGGACAAAAGCATCAATATCCTGGTGATCTCCACCTCTGAGATCAAAATCAGCGTGTTGATCGCCGAGGAATACACCGAACTAGCGATCCGCGCGCTCCACAGCGCCTACGAATTGGACGCGGCATAATACGCAGCCGCCCTTCACGCAGCAAAATCATGACACCGTAAGATCGTGCCCCCCTAAGACCGCCGGGAAACACGCGGGAAAGCCCGCTGGCAGGCACCAACGGGCTTTTGGCTTATCCAGGGTAGAATTCAGCGATTAACTGGCCATCGAGCATCAATGGCAGAAACAGCATATCGCCCTCGCTTGAAATATCGGCCAACCCAGCGGGATGCTCGGCGATCAAGCGAACCTCGCCAGTTGCGCTCACACGATAAAGGTGACCGTTGACCCAGTCATTCACCAGCAGCACATCACCGATCTGGGTGATACCATCAAGATTGCCCAACTCGGGCACCACCACGGTGATCGCCTGACTAGCCAGATCGATGGATAACAATGATCCTGGCACTGTGGTGGTGAAATCATCTTGCATACCCTGGCCCCAGGACCCCACGAGCAAGCGATCACCATCAAGCAGCAAACCATTGGGGTGGCTCAACGCCTCATCCTGCATCCAAAGGGTAAGTTGACCATCAGTATAGCGCCAGATGGCATGGGTCATCATATCGCTGATAAAAGCCGTGCTGCCATCAGCGGTCACGTCATTGAGAAACATGGCATCGGGGGCGGTGATCGATTGGGTGATGTCGCCCGTGGCCAAATCCACCACATGCAAATGCGTCAGGTCTGTCACCAACAGGCTATCGCCCATAATTGCCATGCCTTTGGGCGCGTTGAGACCACTGACCCATTGCGGGTCCAACACCTCACCATCCAGCGATAGCAGCACCAAATTACCCGCACCATCGGCTGTTCCTGGATGCCCAACAATGGTGCTCAGAATAATTCGGTCGCGCGTGGCATCAACCACGGCTGATTCTGGCATATCAAACACCCCGGCCTGCCAAACCGGTTCAGCGCGAGCGGTATTTATTATGCCGACCACCAGCGCCAAGCCCAACCCTAAAATCATGTGATGTAAACGCATCTCGTATCCTCATCTTGTTGATAGGACGAGACTATTAAATCGATCTTATTTTTGTATATTTTGATTTATAGTATCATTTTTTGATACTTATTAGCCAGGATGCAGATCATGGATATCGCCATGCAGGCGAAGATTTTCGAGACGTTGAAAGTAATTTTGCGCGCACGCAAAATTACCTACGCCCAGCTAGCCAAACAGCTTGGCACCTCAGAACCGACCGTCAAACGCATGTTTGCCAGCCGAGACGATAAGCTGAGCCGAATTATTCGCATTTGTCATATTCTGGGCGTTCCGCTGGAGGATGTGGTGGCCCAAGCTAACCGTCTGGACATAAAGCCCTTGGTCTTAGGTGATGCGATCGAAACGCAACTGGCCGAAGAGCCGGCTGTGTTTCATGTACTCATCCTGCTGCGTGACGGCATGGGAACAGAAGACATCCAACAACATTATGGCATCACCCAAGCTGACATCTTTCGGCTGGGCCAAAGGCTTGAAGCCCTTGGCCTCGCCCGTGTGGAAACCTCCGGACGCATTCGTATTTTGGTGGAGCAACCCATAGCCTTTCGCCGTAATGGGCCACTTCATGACCGGCTTATGACCCTCAACCTGGATTTTGTCCGCGACGTTTTCTCGGCGGAGGACAGCGATAGTGCGGGCTTCTTGACCCAATCCAGGCAAATTTCAGACGCCACAGCACGGATCATCATGGCGGATATTCAAGCCCTGAAGAACAAGCTCGCTGACATGGCCCGGCAGGACCAGTTGACCCTACCTGCGGAGGCGCTCACCAGCCACAAGCTTACCGCCGCCTGGGCACCGGTGGACTTCTCGCAACTCTTGGCTATTTGATCAGCCGCTTAGGGCTGCCATAACCAGCATGACCATGAATTAAGCCTTTGCCTGGGTTGCCAATCATGCCAAACACTGGCGCCAATATTTGAAACCATTTCGAGGCCTCGCGGCCAAAATTACCACCGATGAACGATTGGCTGGTGATTTCATGGTAGACTGTTTGCTCTTTTTTGAAGGGGCAATGACGAAAGGCAGGCAGGGCATAGCATGACGGATCGGTCCGATCACAAAACCCCTGACCCTGGTGCTGGTAACCCCGGAGCTCCAGACCCTGGTGCGGCTGGCTCTAGTGCCCCTGACCCTGCCAAGCGCAGCCCGCCCGCCAATGATGACCCCCAACCACGTTATCTGACCTCCCTTGATGATCTGACCGGCCCCGATGACAACACCGTCGGTGGACACGCCCCCATGGCGAGCCCGGGGCATGAGCGCCGTTTATTAAGCCGGCTGCGCGATATCATGGCTGGCAGTGGCCATGCCGACGAACGGTTGGGCAAGATTGTTCAAGCCATCGCAGCGGAAATGCGGGCCGAGGTATGCTCGTGCTACCTGCGCCGGGCTGGCGATATTTTAGAGCTATTTGCCACGGTTGGGCTGAACCCTGATGCGGTACACAAAACCAAATTACGCATCAGCGAAGGCGTGGTGGGTGAGATCGCCGCCAGTGCCAAGCCCCTAGCCCTCGCCGATGCCCAGAGCCACCCCTCCTTTGCCTACCGCCCCGAGACGGGCGAAGACCCCTATCATTCGATGATGGGCGTGCCCATTTTGCGCGGTGGCCGGGTTCGCGGGGTATTGGTGGTCCAAAATTCCGCCCGGCGCACCTATTCGCAAGCGGCCGTTGAGTTGCTTGAAACTGTCGCCATGATCATCGCTGAGCTGATCGAGATGGGGGCCATGGTAAACCGCATGGAGGTCGCCGCCAGCGCCAGTGACGCGCTGATGCCCATGCGCATGGCAGGCCAAGCCCTCACCCCCGGCATGGGGTTGGGGCAAGCTGTCTTGCACAACCCGCGCATTATCCCGCGGGAGATCGTGGCGGAAAACCCGAACCAGGAGCGTGAGCGTTTAGAACTGGCCCTCGCGCGCATGCTCACCGCCCTCGATACCATGATCGCCTTCACCCGCGATATTGCCGGCGGTGGCGAACCGCTGGAGATCATTGAAAGCTACCGGATGTTTGCCAATGACCGGGGCTGGTTACGGCGCATCCGTGAGGCGATTGATGCTGGGTTAACCGCGGAAAGTGCCGTGCAGCGGGTGCAAAACGACATGCGTGTGCGCTTAAGCAAAGCCACCGACCCGATCTTTCGAGAACGGCTATCGGATTTGGACGATTTGGCGAACCGCTTGCTTCAGCATCTGTCAGGACGCGACAGCGCTGCCACCACTCTGCCCGATTACACCGTGCTGATCGCAAAGAATATGGGCCCTGCAGAATTGCTGGATTACGACACCAGCAAGATCGTAGCCCTGATTATCGAGGATGCTTCCAGCGCCAGCCATGTGGCGATTGTCGCGCGGGCGCTTGGTATCCCAGCCATCGGTCAATGCCGCGGTATCATTGAGCATGTGGAGCCCTTGGACAGCGTGATCGTGGATTGTGATCACAATCAAATCCTGTTGCGCCCGGCTGATGAGGTGCAAGAGCAATTCTTGCGCACGGTCAAACTACGCGCCCGGGCACGGGCCAAATTAAAACAGATCGCTGATCTGCCATCGGTCAGCCAGGACCAGATCGCTATTTCCGTAAACATGAATGCCGGCATGATGATTGATATGCCGCATCTTCATGATTGCGGTGCCGATGGCATTGGCCTGTACCGTACTGAAGTTCCCTTCATGGTGCGCAATAACTACCCCGACGCCAAAGCCCAGGAAGAGATCTACCGCGCGGTGATGGACCAGGCTGACGGCAAGCCTGTGGCTTTTCGCACCCTCGATATCGGCGGCGATAAACTGCTGCCCTACCTGCCGCCCAATGATGAAACCAACCCGGCCATGGGCTGGCGTGCCCTACGCATTGGCCTGGACCGGCCGGCCATGTTACGGGCGCAGCTGCGGGCCTTGTTACAAGCGGCGGCGGGCCGGGACTTACGGGTGATGTTCCCCTTTGTTTCCACGGTAGAAGAAGTGCGTCAGGCCATCGGTTTATTGGACATGGAATGCGCCCGTGCGCAACGGTTAGGCCATGCGCTGCCCGGGCGGATTGACCGGGGCGTGATGCCCGCGGCATCGGCGGTCGCCGTGAATCCACCCGCGGCCTGCCCCTCGATCCACGCGCGGTGTTCGGCGG
>JBCCBF010000100.1:0-8547 GCA_039814445.1 Pseudomonadota bacterium | reverse complement strand
GCCAAACGCCGATATGGATGGTAAAATTCAAGCGTTCAAAAGTGGCGCTGATGCGAACCCGACTAGCGCCACGCCACAGCCCAATGCCTGGCGCAGCTTTGTGAAAAATTCGAGCCGGGTCATGAACGGGGCGAGTGCTGTCTATTCCATGGCGCGGGTGTTTATTGGTCCCACGGCGATGCCGCCCCAATCCTCAGGGCAAAGCTTCCACGCGCCCATTAACCCCATGGAGTTGCCAGAAAAGCTGCCCAGGCCCTATCGCCAGGGGAAGCCTAAGGGGCAAAAATATGCCGATGAGGTCGACCCGACCCAAAGCCAATCCACGGCCCAGCCGCTTTCAGGCGATCCACCACCGCCGAAAGCCGATGATGAGATCCAATTCGTGGTCGATAAGGAAAAATTCGCCGCTTGGCGTGAGGGGCAACGCGCCATGGACCGTAATGTTAAGGGGCCGACGCCAAATAATGGTCTAAGCCTGTAAGGCGCTTGGTGGTTCGTCACGCCACGCATGCTTGCTTATGTGTTCATGATAAAGGGCGGTCCCCGGGGGTTGGGGGGTGCCCTTTACGAATATGGCTGATTATGAATGTGGCCCGCTTCCGGCTTTAAAAAGCGGCCTCGGCAAAGCTGTTGACCGACCGGTGCCCGGTTTTGATGCTGGGCAGCAGCCCCATGGTTTGGGGCAAGACATTTTGCGCGAAATACAACGCGGTCACGAGCTTACTATCAAAGAAGTCAGCGCTGCTCGTTGCGCTACCAGGCTGACCCATGGCGCGCAAACCAATAGCCGCTGATTGGGCCAGGACATAGCCGCCCGTCACCAGACCGAAAAGCTTGGTGTAACTCACCGCACTGGCGGCGACCCTGTCGAGCTCTTTGCCATTCTCAAGCAGCCAGTTGGTGGCGTCTTCCAAGTGATCAAGCCCTTGATTTAACGCCGTACCAATGGTGGCGGCGTCATCCCCGGGCATTTGCGCCAGGGCATCGGACACCCCCCGCGCATCAGCGATAAATCGCATCATAGTCTGTCCGCCATCCCGTAAGACTTTGCGGAAGACTAGATCATTGGACTGGATGCCGTTGGTGCCCTCATAGATCGGTAGAATACGGGCGTCGCGGAAGTGCTGGGCAATACCAGTTTCTTCACAGAAGCCCATGCCGCCATGGATTTGCACACAGGTGCTGGTGACATCCAGCGCCATATCGGTGCACCATGCTTTGACCACGGGGGTGAACAGCTCAGCCATGGCGTTTGACGCGGTCTTTAAGGCATCGTCATCGCTGTTATTGGCCTCATCAAGATAGGCGGCGGCCAGATAGCTGAGACCGCGACCGGCTTCGATCTTGGCGCGGGCGTCCAGCAGCATCCGGCGCACATCGGCGTGTTGAATGATGGCGACAGGGCCAGCACTGCCGGTCAGCGCTTTCGACTGCACTCGCTCTCGGGCATAGTCGCGGGCTTGCTGATAGGCGCGTTCGGCAATAGCGACCCCTTGTAAACCCACCGACATGCGCGCGTTGTTCATCATGGTGAACATATAGCTCAGGCCCTTATTGGGTTCGCCGACCAGATACCCCACCGCGCCGTCATGATCGCCAAAGGACATATAACAAGTGGGGGAGGCATGGATGCCCAGCTTGTGTTCCAAGCCGGTACAACGCAGATCATTCCGCTGACCCAAGCTGCCATCCTCGTTCACCAGGAATTTCGGTACGATGAACAGTGAGATACCGCGTGAGCCCTCCGGCGCATCGGGCAGGCGGGCGAGCACCATATGGACAATGTTATCGGTCCAATCATGCTCACCATAGGTGATCCAGATCTTGTTGCCCTTAATCAGATAGTGATCGCCATGGGGCTCGGCTTTGGTCCGCACGGCCCCCACATCGGAACCGGCTTGCGGCTCGGTCAAGTTCATGCTGCCGGTCCATTCGCCGGAGATCATTTTTTCCAGGTAAATATCCTTCTGCTCTTTTGAGCCATGCTCGGTCAGCAGATCCACTGCCCCCTGGTTCAACAGTGGGCACAGGCCAAACGCCATATTGGCCGATTGCCACATCTCTTGGACCGCAAAGGCCAAGGCCCAGGGCATGCCCTGGCCGCCGTAATCCGGAGTAAAGGGCAGGGAATTCCAGCCCCCTTCCACATAATGATCATAGGCCGCCTTAAAGCCCTCAGGGGTGCGCACCACGCCATTCTCCAGGCTGCACCCATTCTGATCGCCCACAATGTTCAGCGGGGCCAACACATCGCTGGCAAGCTTATCCGCTTGATCCAGCACCGCATCCACTAAATCGTCGTCGACCATGTCAAAACCAGGCAGTGATGACAGGCGTTCTAGGCCGATGATCTCCTTTAAAACATGGCTCATATCGGCAACGGGCGCGTGGTAGGGGATCATGGTGACTTCCTCTTATTTTCTCTTATCGGGCCATGCGGTGATGGCCGTTTCCCTTTGCGTAAACTTATAGCGCCAGTCGCTGGTGAAGTCATCGTCTCAAGTGCCGCACGCGCCCAGGTGGCGTGCGGCTTTTTTTGGCACGCTGGTTGCATCGTAATGGCTGAGTTAAACTGCTTGCTTTAGGAGCCACCCGATCGTGCCCCAGCCGCTTGTGCAAAATCCCGCGCAAATTCAAGGCTTTGAGAACGCGCCCCGCGATGTGCGCCGGGCCGTGGCCGATGCCAGTGCCCGCACCGGGGTCGATTTTTCCTACCTGATGCACAAGGCGGCGGCCGAAAGTAGCTTTAGGGTGGATGCGGCGGCCAAAACCTCCTCGGCCAAGGGGCTGTACCAATTCATTGACCAAACCTGGCTCGCTATGGTGGATCGCTATGGGGCCAAGCATGGGCTGGGTCAGCACGCCAACGCGATCGAACGTGGTGGCGATGGCCGCTACCGGATCACCGATGCGAGCCAGCGCGACACCATCATGGATCTGCGCTTTGACCCCAAAGCCGCCGCCAATATGGCCGCAGAGTTTGCCGGTGAGAACCAGCGGCATCTGGAAAGCAAGCTAGATCGCGATTTGGGTGCGACGGATTTGTACCTGGCCCATTTCCTGGGCGCGGGCGGGGCTTCCACCTTCTTGCAAGAAATGGAGCGCAACCCAGCGGCTAACGCCGCCCAGTTGATGCCCAAAGCGGCCGCGGCCAACCGTAATGTGTTCTACGATCGCAGCACCGGCCAGCCGCGTTCGGTGTCCGAAGTGTACGATTTCTTTGCCGGTAAGTTTGATGAGAGCGGTGCCACCACGGTGGTGGCTAGTCGCCCGGAACGCAGCGGCCAGAACTATAGCGGTGGTGTTAACGGCTTTAACTGGTCAGCCAGCCCATCACGCCATAGCGCCGGCGTCTCCCGCTTAGAAGGCGATGACGCCATCATCCGCCAGCTGATCCAGGCGCTGAATGGCGATAACAGCGGCTTCCGTTCCGTCGCCGATGCCATCAACGGCAAAAACCCGCTAGACCGCAGCCTGTTTGCGACGGACCTCCTGCTTATGGCACAGCAGTCGATCTAACAGCCAGAGGCTGTTGAATTTTTCTTCCTAAATTTACGGCGCTTATAAACTCCTCTCCCATGAGGGGAGAGGGAGTGACGAGCTATAGAGTACAGCTCGCTAACCCCGCTGATACCGAATAAACGAGGTACGTTTGCCGACCTGGTCATACAGAGACCGGGCGGGGGCGTTGAATTCTTGGGTGGTCCAATAGACCCGGGCCACGTCGCCGCGTTTGTCAGCCTCGGCATAGACGGCCTCGATCAGCGCCTTGCCAGCCCCGGTACCCCGGGCGTTGCGGCTGACGAATAAATCTTCAAGGTAGCAATAGACCCCATCGGTCCAGGTGGAGGGGTGGAACAGGATATGGGCGATGCCCATCAGGCTGCCTGAGGCGTTTTCGGCTACCAGCCCCATCATGCCGTCTTGCCCCGCCACCATCCGGTCGAAATTCTTGCGCGCCACTTCATCGGGCACATCGGCGCGGTAGAAATCATTATAGCCACGCCAAAGCATGTACCATTGGTCATAATCCTCGGCGGTCAGGGGGCGAATGGTGATCATGGGTTTGGCTCGACTAAAATGGCGCGGAAATCATTGACGTTGGTAAGGGTTGGCCCGGTCATGACGAGATCGCCGATGGTGTTGAACAAGCCATAGCTGTCATTGCCGCGCAGCACGGCTGCCGGGTCCAATCCCGCCGCTTTGGCGCGGGTCAACGTGTCGGGCAGGACGAATGCGCCGGCGTTATCCTCTGACCCATCAATACCATCGGTGTCACAGGCGATCGCCGTGATGCCGGGGGCGCCAGCCAAATCAAGGGCCAAGGCCAGGCAAAATTCAGCGTTCCGGCCGCCGCGACCATTGCCCCGGACGGTCACGGTCGTCTCCCCGCCGCTCAAGATCAGCCCCGGCGTGCCCACAGGCTGGGCTTGCTTCTGCATCTGCCGGGCAATCGCCGCGTGCACTTTTGCCACCTCCCGCGCTTCGCCCTCAATGGCGTCGCTTAAGATCAGGGGGGTGAGGCCATGGTCCTTGGCGGCGGCGGCGGCGGCTTCCAGGGCCATTTGTGGGGTGGCGATCATCACGGTTTCAGCCCGGTCAAAAATCGCATCGCCGGGTTTGGGGGTTTCGGGCGTCGCTTGGGTCAGCCACGCGGTCACGGGCGCGGGCGGTTCAATGCCATAATCGCTTAAGATTTGTTGGGCTTGGGCAAAGCTCGACGGGTCGGGCACCGTCGGGCCCGAGGCGATGGTTTCGGGATCATCACCCGGCACGTCTGAGATCAGCAAAGACACCAGCCGTGCGGGATGTGAGGCGGCGGCTAATTGCCCGCCCTTGATGGCGGAGAGATGCTTGCGCACCGCGTTCATCTCACCAATCGTCGCCCCTGATTTCAGGAGATCACTGGTCACCGCTTGTTTATGGCCCAGGGTCAAGCCAGGGGCTGGTAAGGCCAACAGCGCCGAGCCGCCGCCAGAAATCAAGCAGACCAGCACATCATCGGGCCCCAGCTCGGCGGCCAGGGCTTTGATCCGTGTCGCGGCGTTCATGCCTGCTTGATCCGGTACGGGGTGGGATGCCTCCACGATCTCAAGCCGCTCACAGGGCACGGCGTGGCCATAGCGGGTGACGATCAAACCTTCGAGCCGGTCAAACAGCCCCGCATCTTTTGCCCAGCGTTCCACGGCAGCACCCATGGCGGCTGAGGCTTTACCGGCACCGGTGATCACAAGCCGCCCGGTGGTGGCGCCCAAATCCAGACGATCCAGGGCCGGGCCGATGATTTTATCCGGCAGGCATACGGCAAGGGCGGCCTGAAACACCTGGTTCAGGACATCGCGCGGGGGCAGTGCTGTCATGGATCAAACCGCGGGGCTAGAGAGTGGTAGGGGTGGCGCTCAGCGGTTCTTACGGAAACTGTCCAGGGAGACAACTTCGCCGGTTTTTTCCTCGGCTTCTTCGTCATCCTCAGAATTATCGCTGGTCTGGCCTTCGCCATCGGCTTCTTCGGCCTCGGCGAGTGCGGCGGTGAGGCGGGCTTCGTCCAGCTCGCCATCATCCTCGTTCTCTAACCCTTGGAATTGCAGGGCGAAATTGACCGATGGATCGGCAAAAACGGTGATCGCGTCATAAGGGATCACGAGACGTTCGGGGACATTGTTGAAGGTGAGGGTGACCGCAAAGCCCTCTTTTGACTGCTCCAACCCATAGAATTGGTATTGCAGCACAATGGTCATCTCAGAAGGGTAGCGTTTGCGAAGGTACTCGGGCACTTCGACGCCCGGATCACCGGTGCGGAAGGTAATGTAGAAATGCTGCTCGCCGGTTAGGCCATCTTCGCCGACCTTTTCCAGCACTTTAGCCACCACGCCGCGGAGCGCGTTTTCCACCAATACGTCGTAACGAATGTCGGATTCCGACATAGCCTCGCCTATCAATCCCGAAAACAGCGGCAAACCAACTGGTTCACCCTGGTCTGATACCCAGATTAACGATTGCGGGGCCGAACACAACAACCCTTTCAACCAAAGCCTGAATTTAATGGCCAGCCACAGGCACAGCCTGTTTGGATTTTTCAGTTATTAGCTAACGGAACATAAACCTCCTCTCCCTTGATGGGAGAGAATCGAGGTGAGGGTGGGGCGGTTGGCGCTAACTCCAAACCCCCTCACCCTAACCCTCTCCCACCAGGGGAGAGGGAAGGCGCAAAGCCAACCCACGGGCACTCAACAGGCACAGCCAGTCATCAAAAAATCGCAAAATCATGGAAAAGGATCCAGCGGTCACAACCAAGCCCGCAGCCAAAGCAAACCCACACTGTGTATGGGTGGAGGCCTTCTGTTGCTAGGCGGCCTCCGGTCCCCACCTTAGACGGCAAAGCCTAAGGAATTAAATTTCAGTATTACGCGCTGCCTTAGGCTGCGAGTGCTACTGGAGCTGCGTTATTATCATTTGCAACTATAATACGGTCCGATAACGGCGGTACCATGCCGGGAACAAACGTCATCTTTACTGCGCGTGTCGATCCTATTTCGCCCCCAATCGTCAGCGACGATAGGCATGCTTTTTTGGGGCATACCCATTTGTTCTCGCTGGCGAACCACCAAAACCACCCGTTTGTGCAGGTGGGTTTAGTGGTGGAGGCGCCGGGTACTGCCCCCGGGTCCACTACGCCTATTCCATGCCGCGTTTAGCGCCATAGCCGGACAAGCCGGCACCTGTAGATATAGGTGATATCCAGGCCCGGTTAAAGCCCGCACCGTCAAACTGGGGCGAAAACCCGAATCGCCATGGCCAATTAGCAGCGTTTTGGCCCGGCTTTATGGCCCTGGTCCGACAAAGCCATGGGCCTAGCCTGGGTGCGTCATTTTAATGTTTTTAAAGCGCTAGGGGCGTCTACCACCCACCAAGCCCATCAAAACCGGGCTGGGTCATCATAGCGCCTATCCCGGTTATTCAGGTTATTCACAGGGGGAGCCCTGGCCAAACCCCTATTTGCCCGCGCGTTTCCGGCCATCACCGCCTATGGTGTGGCCAACATCTGACCCATACAGAGATCCGCGCCGACCGTTAAGGGAGCCATTAACCATGTCCGACACAATGTCAAAAAACTCTGGGAACAAGCCAGCCACGCAACAACGCGACCGCATTACCCCCGAACAACGGGCGGAGATCGATGAGCAAAAGGCCCAGCGCGCCCAGACGGCTCGCGCCACCGTGCCCGCGCTCGAAGAAATGCTCTATGAGCCGATCCCGCTGCTAGACCACGGCTTTGTCCGGGTCATCGACTATATGGGTGACGACAGCGCCATCGTGCAGGCCGCCCGCGTGTCATACGGCAAGGGCACCAAGAAGGTCTCCACCGATGCCGGGTTGATCAAGTATCTCATGCGGCACTGGCACTCGACCCCGTTCGAGATGTGCGAGATCAAATTTCACATCAAGCTGCCGATCTTCATCGCCCGCCAGTGGATCCGCCACCGCACGGCGAACGTCAACGAGTACTCCGCCCGCTATTCCGTCCTCGACCGGGAATTCTACATCCCCGCCCCCGACCAGCTGGCCGCCCAGTCGCTTACCAACCGCCAGGGCCGGGACGACGAGACCGTGTTGCAAGGCGAGCAAGCCCAGCGCGTGCTCGACATCCTGCGGGACGATGCCTACCGCACCTATGCCCATTATGAGGAGCTGTTGAACGAAGACGCCGACGGCAATGTGATCGACGAAGGCCGCCCCGGCCTCGCCCGGGAACTAGCCCGGATGAATTTGACGCTCAACACCTATACCCAATGGTATTGGAAGACCGACCTGCACAACCTCATGCACTTCCTCCGCCTCCGCGCCGACAGCCACGCCCAATACGAAATCCGGGTGTACGCCGAGGCCATGGTCGACCTCCTGGAAAAATGGGTCCCACTAACCCACGCCGCCTACGAAGAATACCGCGAAGGCGCCATCAACCTCTCCAAAACCGGCCTCGACGTGGTCAAGCGCAGACTAGCCGGTGAGGAGGTCACGCAGGAGAACAGTGGCCTAAGCGCCCGCGAGTGGCGTGAGTTGATGGAGCAGTTGGGTTAAGGAATGGGTAAATAGAGGCGTGGAAACTGCTCAACTTCTTGCTGTGGCTATTGTTAGTGCGGCGCTCGGTTTTTTTTTCAAATTACCGCTTAGCACAACAAGCATATAAGCAAAATTTAATGTCTGATAGACGATCAGATATAAAAGATGCTTTCCAAATGTTCACAGAGTTTGTCGCAGACCTCACAGTGTTTTGGGCCGATCTGAGGTCCGCCACATTTATCCGAGATACAAAGAACTTCACAGAGCCGCTGAAACAACTTGACCAAAATGTTGTTCAGAATTTGAAACAGAAAGAGCGAAATCTCTATGAGGCGTTTTCCAAATTAGGACAGTGTCGAAATCTCATGGTTATGTTGCACGGTGAAGAAGTGGCTGGCGATATAGATCAGTTTTAGACTATCTGCGAGCAATTTTACAAAAAAGCCCATGTTGAAAATAAGTGGTGTACGTTGGCTAATCTTGATG
>JBCCBF010000420.1:0-1851 GCA_039814445.1 Pseudomonadota bacterium | reverse complement strand
CCGGTTTTGTTTGTCATGCTCGGCCTTTTCCTATGGACCTGCCTAACAACTATATTTGCCGTCAATCCGAATATGGCAGTCAACCAGCTGACGCGCTTTGCTAAGATTATACTCGTCATTGCGTCTTTGAACAACCAGGCATAGGCTATGACAAATCTAATTTGCTGGCCTTAAAAACTGAGTAAGCACAGCGCGTAACTGGCCTTAAAACTATGCCGTTCATCACGAGCCCCGCTCCAAGTTCTAATGCACCGCGCCGCCAAATGGTGGCGATGGCATGCCTGCTTGATGAGGTGCGCGCCCAAAACCTTCAAACCCGGCTCCTTCGTACGCGACTTAACAGCCCCTGGGCGTGATTAAGTTTCGTGTTGCGGTGTGGTGATAGCCGCTTGATACGGATCGCTCAGGGGAACAGCTGGACCTAGCTAAGGCGCGATAAACCGAGCGCCCACGCCATTGCCCAGCGCCTTCAGATCATTCACAGTAACAAAACTGGCCGTAAAGCCCCCCAGATTGCCAAACCGGACTGCCAAAACAGGCTGGCAAACTGGGCCGCCAAATGGCCACCAGATGTATGAAATTGGATTTGACCCATGACTAAAAACGATACGCCATCCATGGATCGCGATCAGATTATTGTCTTTGACACCACGTTACGTGATGGTGAGCAATCCCCTGGTTGCTCCATGAATTTAGATGAGAAATTGCGCGTTGCCGCCCAGCTTGAAGCCATGGGTGTTGATGTGATTGAAGCGGGGTTTCCTGCGGCCTCTAATGGTGATTTTGAAGCGGTCCAAGCGATTGCAAAACAAGCCGGTAAGGCACGTATCACCGGCCTGTCCCGCGCAAGCCGCAATGATATTGAGCGGGCTGGCGAGGCCGTGAAGCCCGCGCCGGTAAACCGGATCCACACGTTTATTTCCACCTCCCCGCTGCATATGGAGCATAAGCTGCGGATGACCCCGGACCAGGTGCTGGAACGGGTGCAGGACAGCGTTACCCTTGCCCGCAATTTGGTGGATGATGTGGAATGGTCCGCCGAGGATGGCACGCGCACCGATCATGATTTCCTGTGCCGTTGTGTGGAAACCGCGATCAGTTGTGGCGCGACAACGATCAATATCCCAGACACGGTGGGTTACACCGTGCCAGAGGAATTTTCAGCCCTGATTGGGATGCTGTTCAACCGCGTCCCAAACATTGATAAGGCGATTATTTCTGTCCATTGCCACAATGATTTAGGTCTCGCTGTTGCCAATACACTAGCGGGCTTACAAGCCGGGGCGCGGCAAGTGGAATGTACGATTAACGGTATTGGTGAACGCGCCGGTAACGCCGCGTTGGAAGAGATCGTCATGGCGATCCGCACCCGCGCGGAGCTGTTTGATTTAGACACCAAAGTCGACACCAAACAAATCACCCGGGCGTCGCGCTTGATCTCAACAATCACAGGCTTTTCGGTTCAACCGAACAAAGCCATTGTCGGGGCCAATGCGTTTGCCCATGAAAGTGGTATTCACCAAGACGGCATGCTCAAACATGCTGGCACTTATGAAATTATGACCCCTGAATCGGTCGGGCTGACCGAAAGCAACCTGGTGTTGGGCAAGCATTCTGGCCGCCACGCCTTCCGCGAAAAGCTGCGTGAGATGGGGTATGATTTGGGGGATAACGCCCTCAATGATGCGTTCCAACGGTTCAAAGATTTAGCGGACCGTAAAAAAGAGCTGTTCGATGAGGATTTAGTCGCTCTGGTTGATGACGAGGTCGGCCACAGCAAAGACAGCATTAAATTCAAATCCTTACGCATTAATGCTGGCAGTGAAGGCCCGCAAAAAGCGGATTTGGTCT
>JBCCBF010000389.1:0-2284 GCA_039814445.1 Pseudomonadota bacterium | reverse complement strand
GGTTGGACCACACGCCATTATGGACAACCGGATGCTGGGCTGCACGCCATTCAGATGGAATTGGCTCAAGCCACCTATATGCAGGAAATACCGCCGTGGCGTTACGATAACACCCGCGCGGACACGCTGCGCGTTCTATTAAAAAACGTATTAATCAATCTTATCCGTTGGAGGCCCCATGAGTGATCCCCGTAAGAATACCCGTGATGTCTTCCCACCCACGGGCACCACGCTCACAACCAAATCCTGGCAGACGGAAGCCGCGCTACGGATGCTGATGAATAACCTGCACCCGGATGTGGCCGAAAACCCCCATGAGCTTGTGGTCTATGGCGGTATCGGTCGGGCGGCCCGGACCTGGAAAGATTTTGACCTGATGGTCGGCACCCTTAAAGAGCTGGAAGCCGATGAAACCATGCTGGTGCAATCGGGGAAACCGGTGGCGGTTATCCGTACTCATAAGGATGCCCCCCGCGTGTTGATTGCAAACTCGAACCTGGTACCCCATTGGGCCACGTGGAAGCATTTCCATGAATTGGATCGTCAGGGCTTGATGATGTACGGCCAAATGACGGCGGGGTCCTGGATCTATATTGGCACCCAAGGCATCGTCCAAGGCACCTATGAGACTTTTGCCGAGGCGGGTCGCCAGCATTATGACGGGGATCTAACCGGGCGCTGGATCCTGACCGGTGGCTTGGGTGGCATGGGTGGTGCCCAGCCCCTAGCAGCGGTCTTTGCCGGGGCGTCGTGCCTGGCCGTGGAATGCAATCCTGAAAGCATTGAATTCCGCCTGCGCACCAAATACCTGGATGAAAAGGCCGAGAGCTTGGATGAGGCGCTGGCGCTCATTGATCGCTGGACCCAGTCCGGCGAGGCTAAATCGGTGGGGCTCTTGGGCAACGCCGCTGATGTCTTCCAAGAAATCTACGATCGCGGCGTGCGCCCGGATATCGTGACCGACCAAACCTCTGCCCATGACCCGATCAATGGCTATCTGCCCCAGGGCTGGACCATGGCCGAATGGCGCGATAAGCGCGAAAGCGATCCCAAGGCGGTGGAGGTGGCCGCGCGGGCGTCCATGAAGAACCACGTATCCGCGATGATCGATTTCTGGAATGCCGGGGTGCCGACCCTGGATTATGGCAACAATATTCGCCAAGTCGCCCAGGAAGAGGGGCTGGAAAACGCCTTTGCTTTCCCGGGTTTTGTGCCAGCCTATATCCGCCCCTTGTTCTGCAAAGGCATTGGCCCGTTTCGGTGGTGTGCCCTATCGGGTGATCCCGAGGATATCTACAAGACCGATCAGGCCATGAAGGAGCTGTTCCCAGACAATACCCATTTGCACCATTGGCTTGATATGGCGCAGGAACGCATCGCCTTTCAGGGGCTGCCGGCGCGGATCTGTTGGATCGGTCTTGGCGACCGTCACCGGGCGGGTCTGAAATTCAATGAGATGGTGGCCAGCGGGGAGTTAACGGCCCCTGTGGTCATTGGCCGCGACCATCTGGATTCAGGATCGGTTGCGTCGCCAAACCGGGAAACCGAAGCCATGTTGGATGGGTCTGACGCGGTTTCTGACTGGCCGTTGTTAAATGCACTGACGAACACGGCTTCGGGTGCCACCTGGGTATCCATCCACCATGGTGGTGGTGTGGGCATGGGCTTTTCCCAGCATGCTGGGGTGGTGATTTGCGCCGATGGCACGCCCGAAGCGGCGGCCCGGCTAGAGCGGGTTTTATGGAATGACCCGGCATCCGGCGTCATGCGCCATGCCGATGCGGGCTACGATAGCGCCAAGGCTTGTGCCAAAGAACACGGCTTGCGATTGCCGGGTATCCTGCCCGCTGTGGTGGATTAAACCCCACTTCTTTTTTCGATCACAAACGCTGGGATCAGCGCTTAAGATCAGAACGCCAATTCACGCAGCAAGATGCCGCGGACCCGCCGGAAGATGTTGCTGGCTATCGATACCGGTTCGGTGCTGATAACTCCGGTGCCTATCTGTTGCCACTGCTGGGCTGATGCGGTTAACTGGCTAACCAGCGGGTCCTGATTATCCAGGCTGAAACGGGCCACAAAGGTGGCGTTTTGGGGGGTGAGTGTTTGGTCGTCAGGTGACGACATCTCCACCGCAATAGGCCCACCATACCGATCCGCTAGAATAGGGCTCGAAAGCGTATCCAGGGCATTTGGTGACCGGTCAATGAGGGCCAGCTGGTTGTCAGCCAGGGGCTGCTCGATGAGTTCGGCGACCGGCGGGTGATCGACACGCCCATCACCG
>JBCCBF010000278.1:0-3859 GCA_039814445.1 Pseudomonadota bacterium | reverse complement strand
TGCCGGTGAAGCCATGGAGCGGGCGAAAGAGCAATTACCCGACGATGTGGCGATCATCGGCTTTGCTGGGTCCCCCTGGACCGTGGCCACCTACATGGTTGAGGGTGGCGGCAGCAAAGATTTCGCCATGGCCAAGAAATGGGCCTATCGGGACCCCAAGGGGTTCAATGGCCTGCTCACGGTGATCATTGAGACCACGGTGGAGTTTTTGTCGGCCCAAATCCAGGGCGGTGCCGAGGCGGTGATGTTGTTTGACAGCCATGCCGGCGTGTTGCCACCAGCCTTGTACGAACCCCTCGTGGTGCGTCCTACCCAGCGGTTGATTAAGGCGCTGAAAGCCCGCCACCCTAAAATACCGATTATTGGTTTCCCCCGCGGTGTCGGTGAAAACTACCAGCATTTCGCCAAGGTTACCGGGGTTAGTGCGATCCATATCGATGAGCGCGTCACGCCTCAATACGCCTATGATCACCTGTCAATGTTGATGCCAGTTCAGGGGAATATGGATCCAGGGGCTGTCCTGGCCGGGGGTGAAGCCCTGAAAAAAGCGGCGGAAAGCGTGATGATGCGCATGTGTGATCGCCCGTTTATCTTGAATGTGGGCCATGGCCTGCATAAATCGACCCCGGTTCGCCACGTGGAATATGTGGCTGATCTGTGCCGCCGGTTCTCAAACCTGGCGGCCGCCGCTGAAATGATGGCGATGGACGATTAAGGCGTCACCAGCATGGATATTTATCTTTGGGTGAAGGCTGCGCATATAATTGCGATGACCGCGTGGATGGCGGGCTTATTCTATTTGCCCCGGCTTTATGTCTATCACGTGGAAAACGGTTTGATCGGGCCCCAGGCCGAAACCTTTCAGGTGATGGAGCGTAAGCTTTTAAAATATATCATGAACCCGGCCATGCTAGCGACTTGGGGCTTAGGTATCTGGTTGGTCGCCTTGAACCCCAGTTGGGTGGAAGCAGGCTGGATCCACGCTAAAATCACCCTTGTGGTGCTGATGAGTGGTTTTCAGGGCGCGTGCGGTAAATGGCGAAAAGATCTAGCCGCCGGCACTTCAACCAAGACCAGTAAATTCTTCCGTATCGCCAATGAAGTACCCACGGTTCTCCTGATTGCCATTGTGATTTTAGTGGTGGTTCAGCCGTTTTAAGACCGTTGATTTGGCCACTGATGATAGGGGTGCGAATGATTGGGATCGTGTAATTCCATTGACGGATCACCCTGTCTCACCTAACTTAGCCATTAACTTCATGGATTTGAGACGTTTGCGAACACTGCGTTGTGATGGTGATCGCTAGTTATATCGATTGTGAGCCGCTTGATCTCACGCCCCGGTAGTTCTGATCCTAGAATTTTCCTGCCATTACCCGTTTTCGTTTATCGGTGAATTGATCAAAATGTCTATAAGCCATTGGTTTATAAGATATTTGTAAGAATAAGATCAAAGATACGCTGATCCCCGCTTTACCAGCCGGTCAGCCCATACCCACCACACGACTATGACGGGCTTCCCCTCTTGTTTTATTCGATCACCTCTCCCCCTCTCAGACATCAAACAACAGCCACTGCAAACCGATGAACCTTCAAGACCTTAAAGAAAAAACCCCGAAAGAATTGCTCGCCTTTGCTGAAGAGCTTGAGATTGAAGGGGCGAGTTCTCTGCGCAAACAAGAGCTGATGTTTGCCATCCTTCAGCAGCTCGCTACCAATGATGTGGCGATTTTTGGCGGCGGGGTGCTTGAAGTGCTGCAAGATGGTTTTGGCTTCCTGCGTTCGCCCGAGGCGAATTATTTGCCAGGCCCAGATGATATCTATGTGTCGCCGAGCCAAATCCGCCGTTTTGGCCTGCGCACCGGGGACACAGTTGAAGGTCAAATCCGGTCACCAAAAGATGGTGAGCGTTATTTTGCCATGTTGAAAGTCAACACGGTTAACTTCGATGAGCCGGACAAGCTCCGTCACCGGGTTAACTTTGATAATTTAACCCCGCTTTACCCCGATGAGAAAATCAAACTCGAAATTGAGAACCCGACCAAACGTGATTACACACCGCGGGTTATCGAGCTAGTCTCTCCCTTGGGTAAAGGTCAGCGAGCCCTACTCGTGGCACCGCCACGTACGGGTAAAACCGTGATGCTGCAATCGATTGCGGCCTCCTTAGAAGCGAACCACCCGGAAGCTTATTTGATCGTTTTGCTGATCGATGAACGACCCGAAGAAGTCACCGATATGGCGCGTTCCGTGAAAGGTGAGGTGGTGTCATCAACCTTTGATGAACCCGCGACCCGCCACGTGGCTGTGGCCGAAATGGTGATCGAAAAAGCCAAGCGGTTAGTGGAACACAAACGCGATGTGGTCATTCTCCTTGACAGTATTACTCGCCTAGCCCGTGCCTATAATACGGTGGTGCCATCCTCGGGTAAGGTGTTGACCGGTGGTGTCGATGCCAACGCCCTACAACGGCCCAAGCGATTCTTTGGTGCCGCCCGGAATATCGAAGAGGGCGGGTCCTTGACGATCATCGCCTCGGCCTTGATCGATACCGGTAGCCGGATGGATGAGGTGATCTTCGAAGAGTTCAAAGGTACCGGTAACGCTGAGATCGTTATGGATCGTAAACTTGCCGATAAGCGGACCTTCCCAGCCATTGATGTAGGCAAATCCGGTACCCGTAAGGAAGAGATGCTGGTGGATAAGGCAGCGCTGGCCAAGATGTGGATGCTGCGCCGGATCCTGATGCCCATGGGCACGACCGACAGCATGGAATTCTTGCTCGATAAGCTGAAGCAGACCAAGAACAACGACGATTTCTTCCAATCCATGAACCAGTAACAATCACAACGGCCGCGTGCGCGGTCATGTGTATGAAGGCAAGCCCATGGCAAGAGTCATAGTCATTGGCAGCTTAAACGTGGATTTGGTGGGCATGGGCGATGCCTTGCCGCGCCCCGGTGAAACGGTGCTTGGCCATCATTATCAACGCCTGCCAGGTGGTAAGGGGGCCAATCAAGCGGTGGCCGCCAGTCTGGCCGGTGCTGATACGCTGATGATCGGTGCGGTGGGCGGTGACGCCGATGGCGGCTTTATGCGCCAAACCCTTGATGAAAAAGGCGTCGATACCCAGTGGCTGGCAACACAAGCCGCTGCAACGGGCGTGGCGCTGATCACCATTGCCCAGGGCGAAAACCAAATCCTGGTAGTGCCTGGTGCCAACGCCATGCTGGACCCGGCTGTTGTTGAGGCTGTGAATTTCACCACTGATGATGTGGTTCTGGCTCAGAATGAAGTGCCAGTGCCTGTGATCAAGGCCGGGTTTGCCAAGGCCCGCGCGGCAGGCGCTATATGCGTCTATAACCCCGCCCCGGCCACCACCTCAACCAAGACCCTTTTGCCCCAGGCTGATGTCTTGGTCTTCAATGACACAGAGATGAGTTTTTATGCCGGTGTGCCGTTTGATCCTGGCAATCCCCAGGCTTATTGGCGACAGGTCCGTGATGATCTGGGCGTGGATGAGGCCACCGCCTTGGTCCTTACCCGCGGTGAGAAGGGCGTGATAGCCGCCACAAAAACCGGGTTTATCCAGATCGAAGCACGGGCAGTGACCGCGCGTGATTCCACGGGCGCGGGTGATTGTTTTTGTGGCTATCTGGCCGCCATGATCGCGGCCAAGCACCCGATGGACCACGCCTTGCGCCTCGCCACTATGGCGGCTTCATTATCGGTGGAGCGGGTAGGGGCGATCCCTAGCATCCCAGCGCTTACAGAAGTAGCAGCGCTGTTGTCATAGGTGATAAAGGGCCTTGACCTTACGGCTCTTGACGGGCTTGGGCTTATTGCGGGTTAAACTGGT
>JBCCBF010000194.1:0-5544 GCA_039814445.1 Pseudomonadota bacterium | reverse complement strand
CAGTTTGGCCATCCGTGCGACCACTTCAACCACATCATCGCGGTCAACGGTGTCTTTGCCTTTCTTGAAGGCCACCGCCCCAGCACCATCAAGTAAGTCGATGCCTTTATCGGGGAAGTTGCGGTTGGTCACATACTTACCAGCCAATTTCACCATGTCCTCAATCGCCTCGTCCGAGATTGAGAGGTCATAGTGATCTTCGTATTTATCACGCAGACCTTTAAGGATCGCCACGGTGTGTTCAGGGGTTGGCTCTTCCACCTTCAGTGTCTGAGTGCGACGCTCCAGGGCGCCATCACCTTCGATATGCTTGGTGAACTCATCCTCAGTAGTGAACATAATGGTCCACAGATTGCCCTCTTGCAGAGCGGGCTTGAGGAATTGGTCAGCACCCTGGGTTTGGCTGCTGGCATTGCCTAGACCCACGAGCGTATGGGCTTCGTCGATGCCGAGGATGATTGGTGGACGGTCACCGCGTTCGTTACGCTCGGCGACACCATCGATGATGTTTTGCAGACGCTCTTCGAAGTCACCACGATATCGAGTGCCAGCAACCAGGGCTTTGAGATCAAGTTCCAGGACTTGGGCGCCCTTTTGGTTATCGGGCACATTGCCGTCGACCACATCTTGGGCATAACCATGGAGTAAGGCTGTTTTACCAACGCCTGGCTCGCCAATGACCATCGGATTTTTCTTCTTCCGGTGGGTCATGATGGTCTTCATCTGCTCAAGCTCATCGTCGCGCCCGATAATCGGGTCGAGCTTGCCGTCATCAGCCATCTGGGTGATGTTTTTGGTGTATTTCTCAATCGCCTCCTTGAAGACGTGATCTTGAATTTTGAACGGTCGGTGCACATTGGCGGCGGCTTTTACTTCCTTACCGGCCATAGCTGCCCAGCGGTCAAGACGTCGTTGGGTAAAGCCAGCCTGGCGTAGCTTGTCTTGGATCTCCGGATAGGTCTCCAGCATTTTTTGAACCGCGAGCGACGCACCGAACTTACCGTTGGCATCGGCAAACTCAGGACCGATATCGGCCAGCATCTGTGTGAACGCAGCGCTCGGCTCTGGGTTGTCCACATTGACCGGGGCATCTTCAGTGTAGAAGTGATCGCGGATTTTCGCCAAATCCACTTTGCGTGCGCTGTTATTAAGCGCATTAAGCTCAGAGGCGACTTGGTTGTCCTCAAGCAGCGCCAAGAAGAAGTGCCGTGGCTCCATGGTCGGATCCATGAGGTTCCGCGCCACAGTTTGTGCTTTGAGCATGTACTTATTGATATCACGAGCGGGCATGGAAGACTCCGGTATGGCGTTCGAGTTCTGAAGTTCTGGGTTATTGCGCTGGACCATCAGCTGATAAAAATCGGGGTCCAGGGCGTGTAAGAAATGGCGCACACCAATTGGGTGCATGGTGTCACTGCGGCCGTAGAGAATTTTGAGGGTATGCAGTGGATCGCGGGTAATGGTGGCAAAGCCGGTGGCGATCGATTTTTTGATGTTGGCATCAATCTTTAGCGGCCCATCAAGATTGCCATTGGCGCGCATGTTGCGCTGTTGAGCATTGATGGTGTGGCGGATGAAATACCGCGCCATGCTGTCGACGCTGAGCGGCGAGGTCTGGTTAAATTCATCATCCGTATCGCGGGTGTATTGGTCTTGCGCGTGATCGAGCGCATCCCCTTGATAAGCTTCGTATTCATCATCGACATCGCTTACGATGCCTTCCATACGCTCTTGATATTCTTTCAGAATAGTCGGCGCGAATTTGTCGTATGCTTCTTTAAATTTCTCAAACGCATCGACCCGCTCAAAGCCTTCAGGCCGACCAAAGCGCATCACATAGGTCAGATCGTTCTGGAAACTCTCGGGGTTTAAGAACCGTGGCGGGTTTACGTATTGACCATTGTTGATCATCGACATCGCAAATAGCAGATCGTCGTAATCTGGCTTGTCGGTCTTACGGTCTTGCATGCTCGCTTCGATATAAAAGCGAGCTTCCTCGAAAAATTCTTCCGAGCTGTACGGCCCTTCGAACATAAATCGTCTTTCTTGGGAAAGCGTTGGAGAGAGTTGTGTGTCCAGCGCATGGCTGGGCTGCCGCAAAAGCGACCCTCTTAGGGGTAGGGGGCGGTTTTGAAAGCAGAAAGAAGGTTTATTACAGTTTTGAGAAATAAAATTTGCGTAATAGTGTCAGAAATATAATAAACGCAATATGCGTTGAATTTATGCCTTGTCTGTGTGTTTTGCATAGCTGATAAGCAAGCTAGTTGACTTGTTTATCGAGTATGTGATGCGCTGATTGTGCGGGGCGGCATAAAAAAATCGCCGCCGCATTTGCTGCGGACGGCGATGATAAAACGCTTAAATAAGCGGTGTGGATTGGGCTTTAGACGTTGAATTTGAAATGAAAAATATCGCCATCTTGGGCGATGTAATCCTTGCCCTCCTGGCGCAATTTGCCCGCATCACGCGCGGCCGCTTCACCGCCTAAACCGACAAAATCATCATAAGCAATGGTTTCTGCTTTAATGAAGCCCCGTTGAAAATCCGTATGGATCACGCCCGCAGCCTGGGGCGCTGTGGCATGGCGGGTGACCGTCCAAGCCCGCGCTTCTTTCGGGCCGACGGTGAAGAAGGTTAATAAATCCAACAGCCGATAACCGGCGCGAATAATCTTGTTCAGCCCCGGTTCGCTCAATCCCATGGTCTCCAAGAACTCGGCCTTATCAGCCGGATCATCTATGAGGGCAATTTCACTCTCAATCTTGGCTGAGATGATTACGCTCTCCGCGCCTTTCTCGGCGGCCATGGCGGCCACGGTGGCGGCGTGTTCGTTGCCGTCCGCGGCGTTATCTTCTTCCACATTACAGACATACAGAATCGGCTTTGAGGTCAATAATTGCAGCTGCTTGAACAGGGCTTGTTCATCCTCACCAATCGACGCCATGCGCGCGGGGTTGCCGTCTTCTAAGACCGGCACGATGCGCTCCATCAACGCTAGTTGTTCTTTTGCCTCTTTATCATTGCCGCGGGCTTTCTTCACCGCGTTTTGGATCCGCCGCTCCAGGCTTTCCAAATCGGCGAGCATCAGCTCGGTTTCAATGATATCGGCGTCACGCAACGGATCGACGGACCCTTCCACATGGGTCACATCGCCATCTTCAAAGCACCGCAGCACATACACGATGGCATCGGTCTCACGAATATTACCCAGGAACTGATTGCCCAACCCTTCGCCTTTAGACGCCCCACGCACCAGCCCGGCGATATCGACGAACTCCAATTGGGTCGGGATGACTTTAGCCGATTGTCCGATAACGGCGATTTTGTCGAGGCGCTCATCGGGCACGGCCACCCGGCCCACATTGGGCTCAATGGTACAAAAGGGAAAATTCTCTGCCTGGGCGGCGGCGGTGGCCGTTAACGCATTAAACAAGGTGGATTTGCCCACATTTGGCAATCCCACAATTCCACATTTAAAGCCCATAATTCTCTCGTGTTGTCAGGGTTAGCGTGCGTTCAAAGCTGCCATAGCGTCATCGGCCCGCTTGCGCATTTCTGGCCGTAGCATCGGCGGCACAGCCTCACCATCGCTGATCAGCGGATAGGCCGATGGGTTTGGCAAATTGTAATGCCACCATTCCGGGGCATGAATAACAAAGCCTGCTTCTTCCATATAGCGCCGAAGAAGGTGTCGATTGGCGATGATCTCAGGAGGTAATTCGCCGAAATCATGATGAGATTCAATGGAAAAATCATCAAACTCTGTCCCCATCGGTATGGGCATGCCCTGGCGATCCAATAGGGTAAGATCAAGGGCAATGCCGCGCCCATGGGTGGAGCCGAGACGCGGGTCGGCCACATAGTCGGGATCCGGTGTGTGCTGCCAAAAGACAAATTGCGCCTCGGTTGGCCGATAGGCATCAAAGATACGAAAGGTATAGCCATCGGCAGCGGCATGCCGGCAAGCGGCGGCTAGGGCGTTCGCCGCATCTGGGCGCAAATAACAATCGAGGCGATTGTAAAGCGGGTGGTGCAGCACGTTGTGGGATGACGCATAAACCGGCTGGCAATCCACTGGCAACGCTGGTGGATTGATGGCGACAAGAGTTTCGGCGGTATCAAAAGAAGGGGTATCAAACGAGGGGCTGTCATCGGCCATCTTGTGTCCCCCTGCCATGTGTGGTGCCGGTGCTGTGTTGTGCTGGCGCGCCTTGGCTTTTAGCTTTCGGCTGCTGGTGGTTCTTTCCGGGGTGGCTCTTGCCGGTCTGGCCTTGTCCGGTTTGGCCCTTACCAGCTTGACCCTTTGCCATTTGTGGGACTTCCGCTTGGAGGTGTAGGGCCACCCGGTTCATGAACCCGCCATGGTCACCCTTGGCCAGATCAGGGGCTTCCTGGGCGATCCCGGCGATCAAAGGGACGAGCCATTCATGGTCCGCTTTTGGAAAATCGCCCAGCACATAGCCGGTGACCCGTGCTTTGTCCCCCGGATGACCGATGCCCAAGCGCAAGCGCCAATAGTGTGGCCCCAAATGGCTGTCGATGGAGCGTAGGCCGTTATGGCCGCCATGGCCGCCACCCTGTTTGATCCTGACTTTGCCCGGTGCTAAATCCAAATCATCATAACAGACCATCAGCTTGTCCAACGGGGCTTTGAAAAACCGTACGGCACCGGCGATGGCGCTGCCTGATTTGTTCATAAAGGTTTGCGGTTTGATCAGTAAAACTTTTTGCCCGCCAATCCGGCCCTGGGCGGTTTCGGCGTTGAACTGACGACGCCACTTGTCGAAGCCATGCAGGCTGGCGATGGCATCGACGGCCATAAACCCAATATTGTGGCGTTGTTTTGCGTGTTTGGTCCCGGGGTTGCCCAGGCCAGCGATGATCATCATGGATCATCTTCCTCTCTTTACCAGGCCACGGTGCGCGTACCGTGCCAAAACAAAAGGGCCGATGGTCTGTTCCGCCTGAACGGAAAGCATCGGCCCCACTGTATTGTTGCTCATGATGGCAGGGAGGCTTAGTCCTCGCCACCTTCTTCTTTGGCGTCTTCGGTGCTCGCGGCGTCGCCCTCGGCACCTTCTTCGCCTTCTTCGCCTTCCTCTTCCTCAGCGGCAGAACGCAGAGCGGATGGGGCGGCGATGGTGGCCACAGTGAAGTCACGATCGGTAATCGTCGGGGTTGCCCCGTCCGGCAAATCGATATCGCTGATCTTCAAGGCATCACCAAGTTCTAAGGCGCTGATATCGGCTTCCAGGGCCTCGGGGATGTTGCCGGCGCTGACCAACAGCTCAACGGTGTAACGCACCACGTTGAGGGAACCGCCGGTTTTGATGCCGGGTGAGTTTTCTTCGTTCACGAAGTTAACGGGCACTTCAACAGCAATCTTGGTTTTCGCGGTCACGCGCAAGAAATCGATATGGACCGGGTAATCCATAACCGGATCCACTTGCACATCACGGGCGAGAACCCGGTGCTTGTCTTTACCTACTTCGATGTCCCACAGGGTGGTCATGAAACCAGGCTTGCTGAGCTGCATGCGGATGT
>JBCCBF010000116.1:0-7886 GCA_039814445.1 Pseudomonadota bacterium | reverse complement strand
CGGCGCATGCCGCGAATGGCATCCTGCGACTCCAGCAGCGTCTTGCTGTGGTGATTGCGCTCCGCGCGCACGTTCTCATACAGGGTCTGCTGATGCTTCACCTTCTGCTGCCCGTCACGGATCTCCTTCTGCAGCGCCGAGGTCTGTTGCTCGATTACCTTGAGCTCGGTCAGCGCTGCGCGGTACTCTGCCTGCTTGGTCTCTGCCTCTTGCGCCAGCGACTCCTTCTCGCCTTCCAGCTGTCGCAGGTGCTTGGCTTGGCCACGCACCTGGAGGCGAAGATGCGCCTGTTCCGCCTGCAGCGATCGCTTGCTTATAGTGTGAACCGCCAGCAGCTCACTGATGACTGTCTGCGGCTGGTAGTAATCGTAATAGCTGACGAAATACTCGACCGCGTTTTCCGGGAAGAAGCTCTTCATCTCCCCATACAGCTGAGCGGCGAGAGTCTTGTTCGGCGCCAGGATCAAGGTTGGCCGCTGGGCCTTCTCAATCACATGGGCAATGGTGAAGGTTTTGCCCGACCCGGTCACGCCCAGCAGCACTTGGTCCCGCTCACCATCGGTGACGCCACCAAACAAGTCTTCAATCGCCGTCGGCTGATCCCCCGCCGGTTCAAAATCCGACGCTACCTTAAACGGCACGCCGATATCCCCATCGGGCGCGCCGACGAGTGTGTTCAGCGCGTCATCGGGATTGGCGTTATCATTATCGGCAGGGCGGATGTCGTCAGGCATGAGCTAGAGATAGGCCGTTCACGGTGGGAAAACCAGAGGGCGATGGTCTTAAGCACTCTCAATCCGCTGGATTTCTTCGCTTAAAACACGGATGCGTGTTTCATCGGATGGGTGGGTCGACAGAAACTCTGGCGGTTTTTGCCGTTTATCGCCCAGATCGGTCATCTTTTCCCAAAAGGTGAGGCTTTCACGGGGATCATAGCCCGCCGCGGCCATATAGCGTAGGCCCAAACGGTCAGCCTCGATCTCATGTTGGCGGCTATAGGGTAGCAGCACGCCAAATTGCAGGCCAACCCCAAGCACCGCGCCGATCTGACCGGCAAAGGCGACATCGGCCTGGTCCAGGGCAATCGAGGTCGCGGTCATGGCCACACCGGCCGCTAATTGTTGCGAGTAGCGCTCAGCCGCGTGGCGTCCCGCCACATGGCCCACTTCGTGACCCATGACCGTGGCGACCTGGCTTTCATTATCCATCACCTCCAGGATACCGTCGTAAAACCCAACCTTGCCCCCTGGCATCACAAAAGCATTGATCTGGTCCTGGTCAAAGACCCGGTAATCCCAATCGGCGGCTGGTAGATTAGGGCCAGCGGCGTTGACCACACGATCGCCGATCTCACGTAATTCCTTCGTGGTGCCAGTGTCTGGGGCCTGTACCGGCGCATCGGCGAGCAAGGCTTGCCAAGTCTTTTGCCCCATCTGGGCTAGTTGCTGGTCACTGACCAGGATCAACTGATCGCGCCCCGTGACCGGGTTGGTTGAGCAACCCGTACCCGCAAAGGCAACCACGGTGCCTGCGGCGATGCCTTGCAGTAACTGGCGGCGGTCCATGGGCACTTGATGCTCGGTATCAAGACTGACGCGATGGTTAGTGTTGGTTTTCAGTGGTCGCCGGGCCATGGAAAATTCTCAACATTGCGATGGTAAGGTGCTGGATCTATGTAGCCCGCGACTATGGCGATTTAAAGCCCAGTGTCGGCAGCAGCGCCCAGGCATGACAAAACCCCTATGTGGGGGCATAGGGGTTTTGTTGTGTGCACGCGGTGTTGATTATCATGCGCTGAGGAGGTTTTTCAGCGATGCTAATCACATGAATGGGGGATTAACCGCGGCGATAGGTGGCGCGCAAAGCGTTGATCCGATTATCGAGGGTGACCACGAGGCTATCATTGCCAGCGGTGGCGGCCTCTTTCCGTTTCATCAGGAGTGACGGCAGTATCGTTAGTGATTGGTTGCTAATCGAACCAATGGTCCGGCTTTGTTTTGCCTCACGGCTAACGATAACTTCTTCTAGGTGATCAGTTGCAAAATCCATAACGCCTTCGCCCTTTATACGCTGGGTCAACCGATACGCCGTATCGCTTGACGGTGGGTCTTGTTTGATTGTGTTTCCTCTTGGGGATATCTTTGTTGCATCCCTCTATTAGTAGTGTCCGATACTCGTGTGAAAGCACCAAACAACACGAATTGCTATTCCGAAGAAATCTCATTCGTTTGCCCATGATTAACCGCTAATTGGTTGGGTAATTGACGCGCCCAGACCAGGTAACGATAGGGCGTGTTTGGGTCCACACCATCGAACGGGTGGCACGTGACCAAAAGTAGCCAGGTGCCGTCATCGGGTTTTGTGATCTGATCCGTGCGGACATCAACGATTTGTGTCTTTTGCGTCACATAATCGTGGCGTAGCCCCTGATCATCCACCCGATGCACGGGCATACCCAGTTCAATGTCCGACAAAAACCGGAAATGCGTATCACGATGCCCGGTCATGATCGTGAGCCCGTTGGCTCCTTCATCGGTCGGCCCATCACCTGGCTCATTAGCTGGCGCATCACCCACCGCACGCCACAAACCAGGGCCCCAGGTGAGGGCTTCACCCGAGCTGTCATTAAGCGCTATCAAATCCACATCCAGGGCGGGTATCAATAGCTGTGCTTTGGGATGCATATCGGCCCAGTACCATGGCTTGACCGGGGCTGCAGTATCAAGGCTTTCGGCCCATGCTTGCCGCAAGAGGATCGGCCCCAGCCAGGCTTTAAACCGGATCAGGGCGCTTTCCGACACCAACAACGCGGCCGCCAACAGGCACAGAAACGCGATGGTGGTGAGGCCCCAGCCTTTACCAGGTTTTGCCTGGTGCTGGGTTTGTGCCTGCCGTTTCGATGGGTGAAAGCAGAGATCGAGATGGCTTGTGGTCATAATGTGAACTCCTCTTGGGCGCTGGCCAGACGCCATTCTTGCCGTCGCCGGTACCACAGCAGGGCAAAGCCGATCAGTGTCAGTAGGCTACCGATCATCGCCAAGAGATCCGCAGGGGTTGCGGTTTGTGGCAAATTGCCGGCGCTGAACGGGTTGTGTGGGGCTGATAGCGGGGTGAGGGCGGCGGCTTGCACAGCTTGCGGCTGGGCTGGTGTACCCGTTGGTGGGGGCATGGTGGCACCGGCTGGCATGTTGCCCGCCACCTGGCCACTGGTCAGGGTCGCTTCAGCCGGGCGGCGCGCCACGTCATCCACGGCCAGCAAGCTGGTGTATTGGCTAAGCAAGCTATAGCTCAACGCCACCTGGGTGATGCCGCCAGCCTTATCAGCGTGATCGATATGGTGATCGCGGCTGATCGCGGCGATTTTCTCGCGTGCCCAGACCGCAGCAATGCCAGGGCGGTTGCTCTCTTCTGTCGGCGCGTTCAACGGCAAGGTCTGGGCCCAGGGGTCGTTGTGGTGCAACGCGCCTAGGCTCAGCTCACCCGTGGTGCCCTGGGGCAGGCGCAGGACAAAGCTGACCGGCTCGCCCTCGTACAAATCGGGCAGGCGTGGTGGGTACATTTCAGCACCGCTGGGCAGGGGCAGGTTGATATCGGTCAGCACCGGCGCTTCTAATTGCCGGAACAGCCGCGCCATGCGCTCGCCCACCTGGCTTTGATTGCCGATGAAGGTGAAGGTGCCGCGCCCGGCATGGGCCGCATCACGCATGAAATGGCCATTGGGGGCCGAGCCGATGCCGACGGTGAACAGGCGGCGGTCGCCCAACCGGTCGTTGATCAAGCTGAACAGGGCGGCTTCATTACCCACCGCCCCATCGGTGATGAATACGATCTGGCCGAGCCGACCGGCGGGGGTTTCCTCATTCCCCTGGGCAAAGGCAAGCTGTAAGGCGCTGGCCATTTCAGTCCCGCCGCCGGCTTCCAGACGACCCAGCCAATCCAGCGCGTCATCAACCGCACTCGCCTGACCCGGCATGGGGCTACGGAATAGGGCCTCGGGCGCGGTATCAAAGGCGATCACTTGGAACCGGTCGGCCGCGGTCAGTTGCGCTAAGGCACGCTCCAGGGCCGCCTTGGCCTGACGCATGGGCTCACCCGACATGGAGCCTGATTTATCGAGAATAAAGGTGATATCGCGGGGTAAGGGTGGTGGTGCCTCGTTCTCCGCCTGGGGGACTGGCGGGGCGATCATCACCAGATGATGGTCATAGCCCTGGGTGGTTTCCGAGAACAGCCCAGCGGCCGGGGCCACGCCACCGACCGGTGACCACATCAGCTCAAAATCACGATCAGCAGGCACCACACCCTCGGCCAGGGTAATGGTGTAGCCATCTTCACCGGCCTTGGTGCTGACCGTGTGATAAGAGCTCTCCAGATCGCCGATGGGGAAACCCGCGGCCAGATCAATGGTGAAGCTCACCGGGTTCACGCCCCCAACGGCGTCGATGGGCGGTGAAATGCGGCTGGCATCCGCCACTTGATCGGTATCGAAGGACCAGCCCAGGCCGTGATCCACATAGGATGCTTGCATGGCGGCTACCGCCTGGCCGGGCATGTAGCGCGGCATGATCGCCATGGGGAACCGGAAGCTGAATTTCGGGCCCGCGTCTTCGTCATAGTAATAGTCTATGGGCAGTTCAAAGCCGATCTGTACGCTGACGGTTTCCCGTGGGCCGATATTGGTCACGGCGTTGGTGAAGATATTCGGACGCTCTTGGCTCAACATACTGGCGGTTTGGCCATTGGCCCGGGCCTGTTCGAAGTCGCGCTCGGCCTGTTCCCGTTCCGCAATCTTGGCGGTGATCACCCGCTCACCCACGGTCAGCTGCAAGCGATCCACGGCAGATTTCTCAGGCAGGGGAAACACGTAAAGCGCTTCGACCCATTCATCCTTGGGGTTGCTGAAATGCTGAGTGACCGTGGTGCGGGCCACCATGCCGCTCACGTCGATCTCAACCGTGGCCGCCACTTGTTGGCCCTTTAGCACCATGCCCTCTTTACGGCCGGGGAAGAACAAGCCGCCCTCGGCCATGGTCTCAGCGGTGGCGGGGATGTCCTCCAGATGCGCTGCTACTGGCTGACTGAAAACCTGATGGGGGACCGTGAGGATAAGCAGGCTGAGGCAAAAGCCTCGTAACGCCTGTCGATAATGATTAATGGTGCTGGCGAATGCCATGGGAGGCCCCCTTTCACGCGGCTGGTTCAGACATGATGCGCGTGAGCATGGGGGGTAGTTTCGGCGGCAACATTGCGGCCAAGGGGCGTTGTCAGGGTGGTTCGACGGCGCTTGCGTGGCGGGGTTGGGGCAAAATCGTGATGCCCGCGCATGGCACCCCTTGTCAGCGGTGTGTCGCGGGCCTAGTGTGCGGGCCGTTTGCACCACCCTTATTTATAACCTTGGGATCTCCACCATGACCGTTCTCGCCGACCGCCTCAGCGCCATTAAGCCATCGCCTACGATTGCAATCACGACGAAAGCCCGTGAGCTGAAAGCCGCTGGGCGCGACGTCATCGGCCTGGGCGCGGGGGAGCCTGATTTTGATACGCCCGATCATATCAAGGCAGCGGCGATCAAAGCGATTGAAGCCGGGCAGACGAAATATACCGCCGTCGACGGCACGCCCGAGTTGAAACAAGCCATCGTCGATAAGTTCAAGCGTGAGAACGGCTTGGATTATACCACCGATCAAATCTCGGTCGGCACGGGTGGCAAGCAGATCCTTTATAATGCCTTCATGGCCACGCTAAACCCGGGCGATGAGGTACTGATCCCCGCACCTTATTGGGTGTCCTACCCGGACATGACTTTGCTGGCCGGTGGTACGCCCACCTTTGTGGAGTGTGGCCAGAACCATAATTTTAAGCTGACGCCAGAGCTGTTGGAAGGGGCATTAACGCCGAAAACCCGCTGGCTGGTACTCAACTCCCCCAGCAACCCGACCGGTGCGGCCTATACGCCCGATGAGCTAAAGGCCCTGGCTGCGGTGTTGGTGAAGCACCCCCAGGTTATGATCATGACCGACGATATGTATGAGCATATCGGCTATGGCGATTATCAAATGACCACGATCGCCGCGATTGAGCCAGCTCTGTTTGATCGGACCTTAACCTGTAATGGCGTGTCGAAAGCTTTTGCCATGACCGGTTGGCGGATCGGTTATGCCGGTGGGCCGAAAGATTTGGTCAAAGCCATGGCAAAGATCCAAAGCCAGAGCACCGCAAACCCCACCTCGATCAGCCAAGCCGCGGCCTTAGAGGCGTTGAATGGCCCGCTCGACTTCTTGGGTGAGCGTAATGAGGCGTTTCAAGGCCGTCGGGATATGGTGGTTGAGATGCTAAACGCGGCAGAGGGCATCACTTGTCAGGTCCCTGATGGTGCGTTCTATGTGTTCCCAAGCTGTGATGGGGTGATCGGTAAGACCACGCCCCAAGGGACGACCATCGAAAGCGATGCGGATTTTGCCACCTATCTGCTTGAAGATGCCGAAGTGGCGGTGGTGCCCGGTGTGGCCTTTGGCCTATCGCCCTATTTCCGGATCTCCTACGCCACCTCCAATGAGGCGTTGCAAGAAGCCTGTACCCGCATTCAAAAGGCATGCGCGGCTTTACGCTAAGCGTGCTGCGCTAGTGTGCTTGGCCCACAATCTGAAGGCAGGATGCCGCCGTTTGGTGGCTATATGGGCTGTTAATACGGCTAAGGGGTCGGGGCCCCGCCGGCGTCGGGCTTTGCTGCGGGCGCTGGCACCTCATCAACCTGTCTTGTTTTTGGTCGACGTTTTACGGTCGGCACTGATGCCACGGATGCGCGGGGTATCACATCGTCGTCACGACTGGGCGTTTTATCAGCAGCCTGGCTAGCATTAGGGGCCTCGCTCTGGTCCGTGCTTGCCGCGTCATCTAGTAGCCTGATGCGTACATCGCCCTCTTTTGGCTCCACACGCCATGCATCAACCGGCACGCTGTCATTGGCTGAGGGTTCTTCACCGTTCACTAACCGGTGCAACTTCTCGGTTGTATCGCTGGCCACCTTGCCGTCGCGCCCGAACAAGATCCGCACACGGTCCACCAAGCCTTTACGCCGCTGTTCAGAGGGGGTGTCGATGTCACTAGCCACCAACTCACCGTTCTCGGTGGTTTCTTTAGCAGCTTCTAGGGCGTCGGCGATATCCGCTTCAATTTCCTTTGCCCCCTTACCGGCGAGCTTGCCATAACGGCGCGCCAGGGCTTCTAAATTTGCCTTCAACGTCTCTTGATTGGAGATGTGGTCCGGATCTTCAGTACTGGCCGCCACATTGGTTTCCGCCGTGGCCGGCCCATCGGGACGCTCATGGCGGGCTTCGCGGAGTTTGTCACCATCCCAGCCTAAATCCTTGTGGGCGGTGCTCTTGGCACGGTTTGACCCACGCCACCAGCCGACCAGTTTTTGGAACGGGCTGTCGATGTCTCGGGGCTTGGCGGCCTCGATTAACTCGCTTGATGATGGGGCAACACTGTTCTCGCGCTCCAAATCCTTTTGCAGCATCCGCGCGCGCAAAACCTCAACGATGCGATCAATCTTATCGGTGTTATCAGCGATCATTTGATCAGCCAGATGCCGAACCTTAGCGAGGTTTTCAGGTGAGGCATCATCAAACGCATCATTTGGCGACATGGCCGGGTCTTTAGAGTCCCGCAGATGGGCGTCTAAACGAATATATTGATCACCGAGCAGGAATTCCATGTTCTGGTCAGCCAGCGAGGTTTGCCCATCCATCGCGGTGCTGACGACCGGCACGTCATTCAACGGGTTAATCCAACCTAGGCCACCCCAATTACGCGCTTTCTCGTAAGGGAAGGGGTGGGTCACACTGCCGGTGCCGAGGGAGATGACAAACATCTCGGCATCGTCG
>JBCCBF010000013.1:0-20299 GCA_039814445.1 Pseudomonadota bacterium | reverse complement strand
GAGTTATTTGATCGCTTGGGGCTGTTGGGCTGCTGCCCTATGGGGCGCGACGGGCCAGAATTGGGTGAATGTCATCTACCTGGCCCCGGTGGGTTTGCATTTTGTGTGGCAGCTGATCGTCTGGCAGCCAACAAACCCTGCTAGCTCACTTAGCGTGTTCAAATCAAACCGCTGGATTGGCTGGCTTACCCTGTTTGGTATCGCCGCTAGCATCGCGCCAACCTAAGCGCGCACCAACGCCTCAGCCCTTCCGGTCACGAGGCTCACCGATCCAGCTCATCCATTTCATCGAGCGTCTCACCAGATCCCGTATCAGGCCGGATCAACGCAATCACAGCGCCGGTGGGGTCGGTGATAATCGCCACCCGGCCCAGCTCCGGGATATTGGTGGGCGGCAAACGGATGGAGCCACCGGCATCGATCACTTTTTGCGCGGTATCGTCCACATCAGCCACCCCCAAATAGGAGGTCCAAAAGGCAATCGGTTCCTCGCCATCGGCATCATCCATATGCAGCATGCCGCCAATGCCCTGACCGTCCTGAAGCCAGACTGAGTATTTACCGAAATCACCCAGATCAACCTCTTGGCTCGTCCAGCCAAAGACCCGGGCGTAAAATTCCCGACACACATCAGGACGGCTGGTGGCCAGCTCATTCCAAATGAATTGGTTTAGTTTCGGGGCATCGGGTGCTTGATCACTCATGGTGGGTTCATTACGCCCAAACCCTGGGTCGACAGCAAGCAATCAAGGCGAATGGGCGCTGGAAGCTTGGCCACTGTGCCCAGCCCGCCATGGCTAGGCTGCCAAGGCGGTACAGTCAGACGGCCCAGCTGCTTGATACGGGCGTGGCGTTGGGCCGGATCGATGATGTTACTGGTGATAAACCCATTAAGGCTTAGCCCCGGGGCCAAGCGGTCGCGCAACCAACGCTGCATGGCCCGTTGGTCAAGGCGCAAGCCAGGTCCACCGCGTACGGGTAATTCAGCCATACCGATGGAACGCTGGCTCGGCCGCGCGATGGTCCCAGCCCGGTGGCGGTAGATCGCCACCGTGGATAGGGAGGCGCGCAACGCGCTGGGCAGGGCCTGATCAACCCGGGTTGGCAGCCAAAATTTGTCATAGGCGACGCCTAAACCTTCGGTCTCGTCCATCCGGGCAAACTCCCGTTCCGTCAACCAGACCAGCATCATGGCACAGCGCACCCCCGGCCACGGGTAGGGCGTCGCGGGAATCGCACCATAATGACCAATCGAGGCGGCGAAATGCACATCCAAATCATGGACCAACACAGGCCAAATCGGGATCGCCAAGGGATCGGGCCAGCCCACAAATTTTCGGGCCAATTGCCGTGCTGACCGGTTCGACCCAATCGCTAAGGTTGCGCGCCGCCCGGCCACAATGGATGGCCACATGGCCTGGTCGGGCCAATCGGCAATCACGGGTTTTAAAAACCCGCCGCCGGTCATAATCTGGGGTCGGTATTGGCAATCGTAAGGATAGGTCAAGGCCCGCCGGCGTAACAGCGGGGTTAGGCGACCGCCGCGGGTCATGGTGATATTCGGATGGAGCGGCATCGGCAATGATCGGCAGGTGACGGGTTGTTTTACTGGTCTTGTCTGTTACATAGCATGGGGATTAGGACAGTTCATGCCGATCTGGGTGGCCCCGCCTCAATGGCCATCATATTACCCACACGCAATTGGATATTCGCCCCATGGCCTATGACCGCGATCGTGATAGCACGTTTCTTGATACGCTGATCTCCCGCGCCCGAAAACACGGGGCCGATGCCGCCGATGCCGTCTTGTTCGATCAAACCTCCCTCACGGTCGGGCAACGCTTGGGCAAACCCGAAACAATCGAGCGCTCAGAAAGCCAAGATGTGGGTTTGCGTGTTTTTGTGGGTCAACAAGTGGCCGTGGTGTCCACGGGCGACCGCAACCCCGATGCCATCGAAAAACTGGTGGAGCAAGCCGTCGCCATGGCGCATGCCGTGCCCGCCGACCCTTATGCCGGGATTGCCGATAAAGACCAGCTAGCGACCGAGTTACCCAATATCGACAGCCTTGATACCAGCGAGCCGAGCACCGATAGCTTAATCGACGCCGCCAACGCGGCCGAGGCCGCCGCACGCGCGGTCCCAGGGGTCACTAATTCCGAAGGGGCCGAGGCCGGGTACAGCCGGACCCGGGTTACCTTGGCCACATCCAATGGTTTTTCCGGCAGCTATGGGATCAGCAACCATAGCCTGGCAGTGTCCGTCTTGGCTGGCGAAGGCAATGGTATGGAGCGGGATTATGGCTACTCCTCCAAGGTCTATCATAGCGATCTGGAAAGCCCTGAGGCCATCGGCCAAGAAGCCGGCAACCGGGCGGTCAAACGGCTTAACCCCCGTAAAGTGCCCACGGGCAAATACCCCATCATCATGGAGCCCCGAATTTCGCGCACCATGTTGGGGCATTTGATCGGGGCGATCACCGGTCCGGCCATCGCCCGTGGTGTGAGCTTCTTAAAGGATCAGCTGTTCGAACAAATCTTACCAGCCGGCACACTGGTGGTGGATGACCCGTTCATCAAGCGCGGCCTGCGCTCCAAGCCATTTGATGGCGAGGGCCTTGCACCGATGCGGCGGAATATCATTGAAAACGGCACTCTTACCACCTGGCTTTTAGATCTGCGCTCAGCCCGGCAATTGGATTTGACCAGCACCGGTCATGCCGCACGCGGGACTGCTGGCAACCCAAGCCCTGCGCCCACAAACATCATGCTAGCGGCGGGGCACAAAACCCCTGAGGAGATGATCAAAGAGATCGGCACAGGGCTGTATGTCACCGAGGTGATGGGCCCGGGGGTCAATACGGTCACCGGCGACTATTCCCGCGGCGCCTCGGGTTATTGGATTGAGAATGGCGAGATCACCTATCCGGTAAGTGAGATCACCATCGCCAGTAACCTGCGCGATATGTTCAAGAGCCTGACCCCCGCCGATGATTTAGAACGCAAATACGGGGTTGATGCCCCCACCGTTCAAATCGATGGCATGACCATCGCGGGCAGCTGAGGATCAGAAGAACTTTGATAGCCGTAGGGTGACAAAGTGATCCCGGTCGAGCACCGAGGCTGGGTTCGCCGGGTCGTCTTCTAGATAGGCCTGGCCGATCAATTCGATTTTCCAGGTATCGCCCAAGCGCCGCTCGGCTTCTAACCGCAGGGCGGCGGGCCCATCCTCCAAATCGACCACCATGCCGCCCAGGATGGCGGTGTCTTGAATATCGTTCAGGGTCAGACGGCTGCCGAAGAATAGATCCTTATCAAACACGCTGGCCTGTACTGCGCCGGACCGATTACCTGGGATCAGGGTGTCTTCATCGCGCCCATCGTACAGAATTTCAGCCAAAAACCCGAGATCAGCATCACTGTCCAGGGCTTGGAACCAGGTGTATTCGAAACCGGCCACCGCCGCAAGGAAGGTGCTGCCTTGCCCCTCGCGGACCAAGCCTTCGAACTTCCACAGCCATTCATCCCGGGTATATTGCAGATCAATCCCTGCCTGGGTGATCACGGTATAGCGCGGCAACACGGTCTGGCCATCCGCGCTTAGCACCAAATCAGGTTCCCGCCCTGTACCGTGGAACAGGTGCAGACCTAGATCGATATCACCGATGAAGTGGCTGTAACGCAAAGCAATATCAGGGCGCCATTCCTCAAGGTCACTCTCATATTGCACCCGGTCCGTATTGACCGGCAGGGGGCCACGTAACCGGCCATCCGGCCCGGGGAAGGTGCGCTCCCGAAACCCGGTCATCAGGAAAAAATCAAACCGGCCGATATCGGTTTGTCGCGCCACGTTGATCATGGGCTGGCCCAGGAAGTCTTCTTCGTTCACATCCTCCAGCCCATCGATTTGGTTGATGATATTGACCAAATGGCGGGATTCCGTGACCCCCCAGAACACTTGGTTCAGGCCGATCAGATACTCCCAATCATCAACAATACCGCGGAAATAAGCTTCGCGGATATCCCCGTGGGTGCGCTCATCATCCTGGGTATCAAGACGAAAGAACGGGACGAATGACACCTGTTTATCGCGCGCTTCATTTTCCCAAAACAGCTCTGGCTTTAAGAAACCAGAGAGCTGGATACCCTCGAACTGATCCGCATAGCGCGGACCCGACGGGAAGAACCGTGGCTCAAACGCCAGCTGGGCGCTGACCTCAATCTGATCCAGCACCCGGCCCAGGGCATAGCCATCGGCCAGCGTCTCATCAGCCGCTTTCTCATCAGCGAAGGCGATGGCCGGCGCGATACCCAGGGCTGCGGCCAACAGCAAGGCTGCCCCGGCCCATAATCGTTGCATGTCCATGGTAAAAAGCCCCTTCCCCAAGGCTTATAACAAAGGAGAATTAGCGCTGACGGCGCAGCACCCCTTTGACAAAGTCACCTTCATGCAGCCCTAAGCCGAAGGTGTAATCAGAAAAGATTAGATCCGTGCTTTTGCCGGTTTGGTGATTTTCCATCCGGAAGATCTGGGCCCGCCAAAATTGATCATTATAGAGCGTGTAGTCTTCAAAGCTCTGGGTCTTTAGCAGATCGTTTTTGCGGTCGTAATACTCGACTTTGCGAATTTGATGATCGGCTTGATCGATCCACGCCAGCTGGCGGGTATAGCCAGAATCCTCATAAAGCGGCTTGCGCTCCAGCACATCACAGGTCAGATCACCGCATGGCTCTTCACGCAGCCAGACATAATCAAACTTGTTCAGCTCTTGTGAGGTGATGTCCTCAAACGCGAATTCAGAACCGACAAACGGGCCTGATTTATTGGTCGACGAAATCCGCTTCACCCGCTTCAGGGCTGGCAAATACAACCACTGATCATCGGGGTCCAGTATCCGGGCGTGAGACAACAGGGATGTACCATCCACATCCCTGGGTGAGGAAAAGGTAATCAAGCTGCGATCGCCGATATCCTCATCGGGTAATTCAAGGGTGGTGATTTCCATCGCCCGGCGGCTCTCAGCCCCCGCCGCATTACGCAGGATCATTTCCACGCTCACCCGGCTGTTGCCGAAGCCACGATCAGAACGGTCCGATTGGGCCGCGATCTCAAAACCTTTGGTCGCCGGATCCTCGGCCTGGGCCAGATCAGGGGTGGTAAAGGGGATCATCAAACCAGCGGTCAAGGCCGCCACCAATAGCGGTTTGGTCAACACAGTCATCATGGTGTTTTCTCCATCAAACAAAAGGCGGAAGACGAAAAGCGCCGGTGGGTTACGCCGCCGGTGCAGCACCGTCCACAGCGGTCGGGGTGTTATCAGTCTTTGGTTTCTTATCCCGGTGGGCGGCGATTAACAGCCCCGGCAAAAGCAGGAAATCAAGGATAAGGGCAAACACGATCGCCATGAATGTCATCATGCCCAGATCCACATTCAGCTTAAAGCTGGAGGTGGTGAGCACCAGAAAGCCCAATCCCAGGATAAAGGTATTCACAATCAACGCCTTACCCACTGTTTCAAAAGCATAGCGGATGGCATCTTCGGCCCCATAGCCATGCTCACGGCGCGCGCGTTGGTATTTGGTCAGGAAGTGGACCGTGTCATCGACAATGATACCCAGGGAGATGGACGCCACCGTGGCGACGGAGAAGCCCACAGTCCCAACCAGCAAGGCCCACATCCCAAAGGTTGTCAGGATCGGCAGGGCGTTAGGGATCAGTGACATCAGCCCGAGCGAGAAGCTTTGCAAGCTGACCATCATGATGATCGAGATCAGGACAATCGCAATCGTGGTGCCCAGGATCATCTGTTGCACATTCCGGTCTGTAATATAGGTGAACATGACCTGGGCCGAGGTTGGCTGGGCCTGTTGTTCTTCGGGGAAATTCGCCTCGATATACGCCCGCGCGTTGTTCAAAAACGCCTTGGTCTCTTGGGTTGTGGCGTTGCCCAAGGTCGCGGTCACGCGGGTGGCCGATTTATCGATATTGATCCGGTCATTGAGGTCGAGGCCATAGGGCAAGGACAGCTCATAAAGCAGGAGATACTGCGCCGAAAGCTCACGGTTATCGGGGATCCGGTACCAGCTTTGATCATCGCCATGCAGGTTCTTATTCAGCCGCTTCATGATATCGCTGAGCGAATAAACATGGTTCACTTGGGGTTGTTCGCGCAGCCAGTTGCTAAACGCTTCTAACCGCTCCAAAAACGCTGGCTCCGATACCCCGCCAGGTTGCCCCGCGGGTACCGAGAATTCCACCGGATACATGCCAAAATGCTGCATGGCTTTGTCGCTATCGCGGCGGAATTCAATCCGGTGGTCGAAATACTCGACCCATTGGTCGTTAAACTGGATGGTCGGGATCATGGCGACCAAACCCAGCACCACCAGGCCCGAGCCAATGGCCAGGGGCTTATGGCGGGCGATCACCCAATCGGCGAACCGACGCATGGTCGGGGCCTCGCCATCAAGCTTATCGGCCTTCACCTTGATCGGCAGCAGGCTGACCATGGCCGGCAGCATGGTAAGCGATAGCACCCAGGCGGCCAAAATGCCCATGGCGGTGATATTGCCCAAATGCCAGAACGGCGGCGCATCCGACAGGTTCAGGGCCAAGAAGCCCACAATGGTGGTCAGGGAGGTGATGCCCACGGCCAAGAAATTGATCCGCACGGCATCCACTAACGCCTCATGCTTGCCCATCCCACGCCGCATATTGGCCCGCATGGACATCAGAATATGGATCGAGTCAGCCACCGCCAGGGTCATGATGACCGTCGGGGCGTTGAACGAAATCGGGGTCAGCAAAATACCCTGCATCCCGGCAAAACCCATGGCGATCATCACAGAGCAGGTGATCAACACCAGCGTCGCCAAGGTGGCGGTCAGGGAACGCAAAGCCAGAACCGCGGCAATCAAGACCGCGAGATACATCAGCGGTACCAAGGTCGCCATATCGGTCATGCCTGATTCCGCAAACGCATTGTTCAGCATCGCCACGCCGGTCAATTGTATCTCTAAATCCGGATAGGCTGCTTGGATATCCGCGCGCAAGGCCCGGGCGGCGGCGGCGGCCTCGGGGACTTCGGTGGTTTCTTGTTGCGGGAATTGCAGCACCACATTCACCGCCGTAATGGCAGCATCATCCGTCAGCAACTGACGGCGAAGTAATGGTTCATCCAAGGCGATCTGTTGGCGCGCGGCCAGTTGATCACGGGTTAAGGTCATGGCGTCACGCACCAGATCCTCAACAATCAAATCATCCTCAATGGCCCGGGTGGATTGGAAATTCGTGACACTATCGACGCGAATTGAATAGGGAATCTGCCAACCACCCGTGGTGATATCCTCAATCGCTGCGAGCACCTCTTGATCGAAGGCACCCGAGGCCGGTGACCGGACAACAAACATGATGTTGTCATTCTTGGTATAGGTGGCTTGGAACTCCTCAAAGGTGTTTAGCTCAGGATTGTCCTTGGAGAAAAATACCCGGTAGTCATTGGCAATACCGAGATTACTGGCAAAGGACGCCATACCCACCGTGATGCCCAAACAGGCAAGGATGGTCAGATACCGCCAGCGGATCACAAATTCCGCAAGGGCGACAGCAAAGGAATCAAGGGTTTTAAAAGTCTGTTTCATGGTTTTATGTCCTAACCGTTGCCGGTTTTCGCGTCGTTACCAGGGCCGCTACTTTTACCCAGGGCTGGCATCAGAATAGTTATTCTAAATCTTGTGGTGCGGCCTCAGCGTGGCGCGAAGCGTCAGCCAAGGGGCCGGTGAGTGGGTGTTCCTATCGGTAATCCTCGGACAGGGTGACCGGGTGTTCTTGCCAGGTGACCCCCGGGGCGGTGAGGGCCGCCATGGTCACATCAGAAATGCGCATTAAGGTCTCATGCGGCGCACCCGCCCGGGCGTGGGTTCCGATGCTCATCTCACAATCGAACACCAGCTGGGCGGCGGTTTCAGGGGTCAAATTTGGGTTCAACTGATCCGCCGCCTCACGCAGCGGGATGGCGATCATGTTCAGGATTTCTTGGAAATAACCATCGACCGCCTGTGCAATGGCCGGGTCTTCTTGCGCCTGATCCACCGCCACTTGGCACATTAAGCATCCATTGCGCCGGGCCTCTTGCATGGCGATCCAGGTTTTCATCGACAGCCGCAACCGGTCCAGGGGCGGCCTGTCCTGATCGGTGATAATCGGCTCAAACACCTGGCTACAGCGTTCGAAATACAGGGCAAGGGTCGCTAAAAATAGCGCCCGCTTATCCTCAAACATGGAATAAAGCGCATAACGATTAAGCCCGGTTTCCTTGACGATCTGGGCCATCGACGTATCGGCATAGCCCTGGCGCCAAAACAGCTCCATGGCTAACTCTACCGTTTCGGTATGTTTGTCAACAACGTCGGACATGCGGTCTTTTCACGTTCAGAATGATCGTTCTGATTTTATTAGAACAAGCGTTCTGAAAACGCAAGCCTAAATATCAGGGCAGCCGATCAGCGACAGCCCACGGCCTCACTTGATGCCCCGATCATGACCAAGATCACGCTTTAAGGTTTAGGCTGGCGGCGCACGCTCTGTGGATGACAAAGCCCGGCGGTATCATGGGTAGCACACTGACAGGCATCACGAGCAGCATCAGGCGTGCGGCTTTTTGCACCGCTTGCTGCCCCGCCCATGGTCGCGGGCGCAGCCACCGGGGTCAGCTCAGGCCGTAGGTAGCGGATAACATCGAATTCCTGGGGGGTGGGCGGCTCATAAGTGGTCATCATATCAGCCACCACATCCATGGTGATCACTTTGCCCTCGCGCTCGGCCCGCGTGGCCAAACGTTGCTCAAGCACCGGCATGTCGGCTGTGAAAACCAACCCGATACGCCGGTAATCGCGTGGCAGGTTGCGCAAAGAATAACCACGGAAATCAACGCTGAGATTGGTCCGATCCACCACAATGGTTTGGCGTTGGCGCAAAGCAGCCTTACGCTCTTCGTCAAGCTGTTGGTTAATCGCTGGCATATCAATGCTGGGAAATATTTCGCTATAGCGTTTACCGGCAGCGCGAGCCATAGCCTCAACCTTATCATCGCTCGACAAGATCACCGCAGGCTTTAACCCAGCAGCGGCGCGCTGTTCTTGAAATGCCGCGCGCCATTGGCTTTTGCCACTGGCTGGCGGGCCGATCAGAACAATGACGCTGGGGCGGCGCGATAGTGTTTCTGCAATCATCTGCATAAAGTCACCATCAATCAGGCGTAAGAAATTGTCATCAAGAATACAGTGTTCGTGGTAAAGCCAACCAGGCGGTTGACCCAGCCAAGACATCACGTCTCACAACCATGGCCCCAGATTATGTCCTCCACTATGCACCCTACTGCGCCCTCGAAAACCATCGCCCTGATCGCCCATGACCAGATGAAAGCCGCCCTCACCGATTGGGTGGCGGATCATGAAGCGGCCCTGGGTGACCATCAGATTGTGTGCACCGGCACCACCGGCGGCAGACTAAAAGAGCGCTGCCCCGGCCTCAACATCGCGTTGAAAAAGAGCGGACCCTTGGGCGGCGACCAACAAATCGGCGCTCTGATCGCCGAGGGCCAGATCGATGCCCTGATCTTCTTCACCGACCCGCTGTCACCCCACCCCCACGACGTGGACGTAAAAGCCCTAACCCGCCTGGCCACCCTCTACGATATTCCGATGGCGTGTAATCAGTCGACGGCCACCCTGCTGCTGGCCTCGGGTTACTTAGAGGGTACGGTGACGCCCGAGCGGATGGTGCTTACGAAAAGCTGATCCCATCACCCACAGCCACGTCACCGCCTTGGGTGATCTCGATAAACACGCCGCAATCCATGTGGTTGAAGGTGCGCACCAGTTTGGCGGGGATGTTCATGTCTTTTTCGGCTGTATCTGGGTCGACATTGATGGCGGCACAGCGGTCGATATGGTCCGTGACTTGGGCCTCGACCTGATCGCCGAGCTTGATGGTCTGGCCGACCCATTGGCGCTCGGACCAGGCCTCGCCGGTATCCACCAGGATATTGCCGCGGAACCGGCGGGGGTCGATGGGCGCGTCCATCACCCGTTCCAAGTCGCGCAAAGTCGCCAAATTTATGATCGAGATCAGCGGATCGGCTTGGTCGGTCAGGGCGTCGTCATCGGGCACGCGCACCAGTTTCACGGGCTTGGGCACCTTAGTATTCAAATAAGCGTTGAGGAATTGCTCAATCACCGCGCGACCCGCGGGGGTTTTCAGGTCACCCTGGGCCACCACTTTTCCCTGGCGGCTGAGTTTTAGATGCTCGGTCGCCGGATCGTAATCAGTCACCATGGTGGCCAGCTGATCATGCTTGGCCAACACAGCGAAATTACGCTTCGCCACCCAGCCAGGATTGGCGTGGTCGAATTGCGCGGCCCCATGGGCAATGGCGTATAGCCGGTCATGGGGCAGGCATTGGCCGGGAGTTAGGGCCACCTGGTCCAAATCCTGCGGTGTCAGGGATTTCACCGGATAGCGGGTCAAACGGACGATTTCAGCCAAGGCATGGCCCTGCGTCATAGCCCCTGGTTTCGTCTGATCCGTGGCCTGGCTGGCAGCGTTAGGATCAGATTGGCTGTTGGTTTGGCTGTCTGGCATGGGGCTTACCATTTCCTCATCGGCGCGGGTTAGATTGTTGTACTGGGTTTCCCGGGCGCACAAAACCCTTGATCATGATCTTGACGCGCCAACAATAAAAAGCGCTTGCCACACCAATGTTTACGCCCAACATAAAGAGAGCGATGCTGCTGAGCCAGGTCGCCTAACCTCATCGGGTCGGGATATGCTGTTAACCGGGTGTCCAGGCCATGTCGTTACAAGGAGAAGCCGAGGATGAACTTTGAGAAGTTCACGGACCGTGCCCGCGGGTTCATTCAAAACGCGGAACAGGCGGCGAAAAGCCGTCACCATCAACGCATTACCCCAGAACATTTACTGAAAGTTCTGCTCGATGACGAGGAAGGGCTTGCGGCCAGCTTGATTGCCGCGGCCGGCGGTAGCCACAAGCGCGCGCTCGAATTCACTGAAAGCGCCCTGCGCAAGCTGCCTGAAGTTCAAGGGACCTCTCAATTCTATCTGGACCGGGCGCTGGCTGAGATTTTTGACGAAGCCCAGCGACTGGCCGAGAAGGGTGGCGATGCCTATGTCACCGCCGAGCGCTTACTGTTGGCTTTAGCACTCGCCGACCGGGGTGAGAGCAGCCGGATCCTCACCCAGGCAGGGGTGAATGCCCAAAGCCTGGAGAAAGCTATCAATGAGATGCGCAAAGGCCGAACCGCCGACACGGCCAATGCCGAGGCCGGTTATGACGCCCTGAACAAATATGCCCGCGACCTCACCGAGGTGGCGAAGAGCGGTAAGCTCGACCCGGTGATCGGCCGGGATGAGGAAATCCGCCGGGTGATCCAAGTGCTCTCCCGCCGGACTAAGAACAACCCCGTGCTGATCGGCGAACCCGGCGTGGGTAAAACCGCCATCGCCGAGGGTTTAGCCCAACGCATCATCAATGGCGACGTGCCTGAGTCACTGCGTGATAGGCGTTTAATGTCACTCGACATGGGCGCGTTAATCGCCGGGGCGAAGTTCCGTGGGGAGTTTGAAGAGCGGCTTAAGGCCGTGCTGGCCGATATCGCCAGCGGGATGGTGAGATCATCCTGTTTATCGATGAGCTGCACACCCTGGTCGGCGCTGGTAAGGCCGATGGGGCCATGGACGCCTCCAACATGCTGAAACCCGCTCTAGCGCGCGGCGATCTGCATTGCGTGGGCGCCACCACCCTGGATGAATACCGCAAATATATCGAGAAAGACCCGGCCCTGGCCCGGCGGTTCCAACAAGTGACAGTGTCCGAACCCACAGTTCAGGACACGATCTCGATCCTGCGCGGCCTCAAGGAAAAGTACGAAATCCACCACGGGGTGCGGATTACCGATACGGCGATTGTGTCGGCGGCCACCCTGTCAAACCGCTATATCACTGACCGTTTCTTGCCCGATAAGGCGATTGACCTGATCGATGAGGCCAGCGCCCGTCTCCGCATGGCGGTGGACAGCAAGCCCGAGCACATCGATGAGTTGGACCGGCGTATCGTGCAGCTGAAAATCGAGCGCGAGGCCCTGAAAAAAGAAACCGATGACGCGTCAAAGGACCGGTTGGAGAAGCTCGAAGAAGAGCTGACCGATCTGGAGAAGCAATCGGCCGATATGACCGCGGTGTGGAAGGCCGAGAAAGAGAAACTCGCCTCCGCCCAGAAAATCCGTGAGGAATTGGACGGGGTGCGCACCGAGTTGGAACAAGCCCAGCGCGATGGCGATTGGACCAAGGCCGGTGAACTGACCTATGGCCGCATTCCGGAGCTCGAAAAGCTGCTGGCCGATGCCGAAGCCTCCGAGGCTGAGGCCGAAGACCGCCAGATGAGCAAGGAAGAGGTTACCGATAGCGATATCGCATCCGTGGTCAGCCGCTGGACCGGCGTGCCCGTCGATAAGATGATGGAAGGCGAGCGCGAAAAGCTCCTGCAGATGGAAGACAAGCTCAAAACCCGGGTGGTCGGCCAGGATCAGGCGGTCGCTGCGGTCTCCAACGCCGTGCGTCGAGCGCGGGCTGGGTTGCAGGACCCGAACCGGCCCATTGGTTCGTTCTTATTCCTAGGCCCCACCGGTGTCGGCAAAACCGAGCTGACCAAGGCGCTGGCGCAATTCCTGTTCGATGATGATCAGGCCATGGTGCGGCTGGATATGTCGGAATATATGGAGAAGCACGCGGTCAGCCGCATGATCGGCGCGCCTCCGGGCTATGTGGGTTATGAGGAAGGCGGTGCACTGACCGAAGCCGTCCGCCGTCGGCCCTACCAAGTGGTGCTGTTCGACGAGATCGAGAAGGCCCATGCCGATGTCTTCAATGTGCTGTTGCAAGTGCTCGATGATGGCCGCTTGACCGATGGCCAGGGCCGCACCGTGGACTTCCGCAACACCCTGATAATCCTGACCTCGAACCTAGGGTCAGAGTTCCTGGCGAACCAGGGCGAAGGGGACGATGTGGAAGCGGTGCGCGAGCAGGTGATGGAGGTTGTCCGTGGCGCCTTCCGCCCGGAATTCCTGAACCGGCTCGACGAAACCCTGCTCTTCCGCCGCCTGGGCCGGGATCACATGACCGGGATTGTCGATATCCAGCTAGACCGCCTGCGCGCACTCTTGGCTGATCGACAAATCACCCTCGACATTGATCAACCGGCCATCGAGTGGCTGGCCAAGGCGGGCTATGACCCGGTTTATGGCGCAAGACCGCTCAAGCGCATGATCCAAAAGCATCTGCAAGACCCCATGGCGACCCGCATCCTGGAAGGCCGGGTTAATGATGGGGAGGTGGTGAAAGTCACCGCGAGCGATCTGGGCCTGTTCATCGGCGAGCTACCGACCGAGCAAGAACAAGCCCGCGCGTAACATCATGAATAACGAAAGAAGAAGGCCGGTATTTTTACCGGCCTTTTTGAACCAGGATCAATCGCTATTAGCGGTCATTATCGTTGTTATAGCCGCGATAATTCAGCCGCGCTTGCCAGCCGGGGTTGCGGTCTTGGCGCTCAAAGAAATCAACCGGTAATTCGTAGGCTTCACGGTCACAATACCAGGGCTCACGATAACGGTTCCAACCATCATCATCGTCTTGCTGCAACAGATACCGATCGCAGGTGTAGTTCCACTGATCGATAATCTGGATATCAAGCTCATCACCAAAATAGATCACGCCACTCATGTTGTACCGGTCGCGGATCATATCGTGATACTGATGGAAGGTGATCAGGCGATCATCATAGGCGATCTGCCGGTCTTGAGGCACCATGGTTTGCCGGGGGCCCAGCTCAATTTCTTCACGTAAAAAGAAATTTCGCGGCATCAAAAAGCGGTTATCGCCGAACCATTGGAAGCCGCTCATATCAAAGCCCCAGACTTTATACTCCAGGTACTTTTCATAGCTCATGGACCGCTCTTCCTCGGTCTGCATGTAGCCCTGCCAGGTCAGATCATCGAGATTGATCGGCTCACCATTCGGCGCAAAGCTACCCCGACCGGGCTGAGTGCTGATGGTGATGGTCTCTTGGTTAAAGCGATCTTGGAATTCTGCGGGCACCTCAGCGGCTGGTTCTTCAAGATCTGCAAATGTAGTGGTGACCGGCGGGACCATGCCCCCGCTCTGGCCAGCACCAGACGCCGCTGGGTTCATAATGTCTGTTTGTAGCCCTTGTTCATAAGACGCATTGATCCGGTCATTATTCATTGGACAACCGGCAGATGATGAGGCCATCACACATTCCGCGTTCCCATCACCACCCAATTGGCCCAATTCCGCCTGGAAATCTTCAACCGTCTCGTTGAAGGCTTCAGCCTGGTTGATGGCCGATGGCTCGACCAGGCTGATATTCCGCTGGATTGCTTCATTACTGGCATTGCTGGGCCCGCTGACCCCGCCGCCATTGCTGTTGCGTGACATCTCTTCGTCAATCACCGCGGCTTGGCGATCAGATTGGCGCTGGTTCGAGGCTTCAATCCGGGCATCCTCCGCCTCATCATAAACAAGACCACGGCGGATTTCTTGCTCTGAGACGCCGCGGGTTTGCGATGAAGCGGTGCCGGCTGTGCCATTAGCAAAGCCTCTCATCATGTTGGCGCGGCGGCGCTCAAACTCGCGCATCCGCTGGTTTTCTGCATCAGAGTAACTCATGCCCTCAGCCCGTTGACCGGTGTCCATACCGTAGAGCGCAAGAGGATCACCACTGACTTGACCCTGGCCGCCATCGGGTGGTCCCTGAACACGCATCTGGATATCCGCCGCCGTGCCCTGCTGGGCCATGGCTACAGGTGCTGTTGTCATCACCAAGCCGATGGCAGCACTGGCCAGAAACAAGTGTTTTGTGATTGGTCGAATACCCATGAGATCCCCCACGAACCCTTTAAGCAACCTGCCTATCAAGCAGGTTAGTTGCCGCCAGTGACGATAAATCACGTGTGATGCGCGCATTTAGCGTACAGGCGACCTTTGGATCGAGCCACATTCCCCAGACCCAAATCCCTATATCAGGTGTTAGTTATACCCCAAGAACGAGCCGACGAAAACGCCAAACCCATGATAGCCAAAGGCAATTCCCTGATTTTCGACAGTTTAGTTAAAATTCTATCGATCTACCAAGGCCTTGGCCAATGATCACAATTTCGGGTTGATGGGGCAAAATCAGGCTGTTTGCTCAGCCGGTTGCGTGCCAGAGACATATTCCAGATCACGCTCAACGGCCAAACGGTCACGCACGGTTTCGCTGTCATAACCAAAATGTTCTAACGCTACACCCGCCAGTTGCAGCCCTGCCTCAATCGCATCAGGAATCACAAAATTAGCCCCCACCGCCTGCAATGAGGCAGCGTGTTCGGCATCCCGCGCCCGGGCAAGGATCGGCACATCCTGGCGGATCGTGCGCATGGCGCGAACCATGGCCTCAGCACTGGCAGGATCATCCACCGTGACCACAAATAAAGCCGCACCATGGGCCCCGGCCTTGGTCAAAATTTCGGGGCGCGAAGAATCCCCAAGATAGGTTTTCCACCCCTCTTTACGTGCAGCCGATACCGTGCGCGCGTTGCGATCCAAGGCAACAAAGGGTGCTTCTTCTTTTTCCATGATATGACCAAACGCATGGCCAACCCGGCCAAACCCAGCAATCACCACATGGCCTTCCAAATCATCAAACCCGGTGTTTGTATCATCAGCCATGGCAGGCGATTGGGGCGCTTGGAACCGCTTTGATAGGGTCTCACCCAAAAGCGCCATACCGGGGATGGTGACCATGGAGCTGCCCGCCACCGCTGCGACGAAAATAGCGGCTTCCGGTGCCACCAGACCCGTGGCCCCCGCTGCGCCTAAGATCACAAAGGCAAACTCCCCGGCCGGGGCTAACATGGCACCGGCATGAAACGCTTGCGGCCAGGACACGCCGGCAAATAACCAGCTGCTCGTGGCCGCAATTAGCCACTTGCCCAAGATCATGGTGATCAGAGCCAGGCTGACCCATGGCAGCTGCTCGGCGATGAAACTCAGGTCTAAATTCATGCCCACGGTCATAAAGAACAGCCCGAGTAACAGCCCCTTAAACGGCTCGATATCAACTTCAGTTTGGTGTTTAAACTCGGTTTCCCCCACCAAAATTCCGGCCAGGAACGCCCCTAAGGCAATCGATAGCTCAGCCACAGCGGTCAGGGCGGCAGCCCCCACGACTACCAAAAGCGTCAGCGCCATCAGAAAATCACGCCCACCGGTTTGGGCTGCCAAGCTGAACACCCGGCGCAGCATATAGCGGCCAATGATCAGCATGGCCCCGATGGCAACCGCCCCTTGGACCAGGGCGTTGAATAGAATGCTGCCCAGCGCTGCTTGGCCGCCATTGGCTGCCTCACCGCTGGTAGCCGCCAAAATACCCACCATGATCAGGATTGGCGCCACCAAAATATCTTGAAAAAGCAATACCCCCAGGCCGGTGCGCCCGACCGGGGTTGTGACCTTTCGTTTCTCAATCAACAGCTGCATGACGATGGCGGTAGAGGATAGGGCCAAGGCAAAACCAATGACCGCCGCCGCTTGTGCGCTCACCCCATAGGCCCACGCCACCACCCCGATCACCAAGGCGGTGAACAAGGACTGGGCACCGCCTGTGCCAAACACAATCCGCCGCATGGCCCATAGCTTGCCAAACGATAGTTCAAGCCCAAGCAGAAAGAGCAAAAACAAAACCCCTAGCTCAGCCAAGGGTGCGGCGGCTTCCGGGTCGGTTATGGTCACATGTTTTAAGACCGCCTGACTGTCAGGCCAGAAGCTACCCAAGCTAGCGATCCCATAGGGACCCAACACAATACCCGCCAACACAAAACCAAGAATGGTCGGCACCCGGCATCGACGCAGCAAGGGCACCACAATACCGGCAGCACCTAAGAAGATGAGCGTGTCTTTGATAATCGCAGGATCAACAGTGGGGCTGGCCATGGCGTGTCTTACAAAACCGAGAGGGAAACGGCAGAACGAAAAGGGTAAGGGGCTTAGACGTTATCAGCGAACTCGCCCAAACAGTTTGTTTGTATACGGCCTGGCGCAGGCAGCGCTACGATTAAGCCTAGGTTCACTGAAACTATCGTCACACGCAGCCAGAAGGCCACGCCCACACCGCTAGAGCCGACGAGCCACCAGGGTGATGACAATCGGTATGATTTGCGACACCCAAGCCGCGTCAGGATCTGACTTCGTGCCCATGTTCAGGCCCACACGGTCAAGCTCTACCTGGCCCGTGACCTCGGCTTGATCCCCGTCGATCCCCAATGAAAATGGTAATACGATCGGTACGGATTGGCCCTTGATGGTCAGGGTCCCCCGGGCCTGATACCGGCCATCATCCAGTTCGCTGAACTCATCGGCCAGAAATACCGCTTGGGGATGCTTCTCGGCATCGAACCATTCCTGGTTGGGCAAGGTGCGATCATAGAGGCGCGTACCCGTTTCAGCCGAGGCCACCATCACGCTGACCTCAACCCGTGCCTGGTCTAGGGCATCGGGATCAAAGGTAATAGCTGCCGTCCAATCCGTGAACTCACCGGTAAAATCGCGGCCCGCATGGGTGCCTGAAAAAGCAATGGAACTGGCCGCGTCATCTACCTGCCATTGATCGGCCCAGGCGCTGGGGCCTGCACCAAAGCTGAGGGCAAGGACCATGGCAAAAGCCAAAATGTTTAAGGCCATAAAACGGATCATTTCTCTTCTCCTGAACCAGCGACGGCTGGGGCCGCGTCCACCGCTCCCCGCCCGTTGCCTTTCGGGCCGCCAAAGACAGATGGCACCATACGCCACATAAGCTGATCTTTGGCGATAAATTGGTGTTTTAGGGCCGCTGCCACATGCAGCACCAATAGCGCTAAGCCCAGTTTGCCCATGATCTCATGGCTTAATTTAAACCCGGCTTCTACGCCCTCTTTTGCGCCCTCATCGATGGCGTATAAAGGCGCTATATGCGGCACTTCAAACAACCCGAACCAGATGGTGGGCAGGTCCCAGGGGCTTGCCGATACCATGGCCCATCCGGTGAGGGGGGCACCGATCATAAAGCCGTAAAACGCCCAATGGGTCCCATGGGCTGCAACGCGCTCCCAGGGTTTCATACGATCAGGGAGGGCCGGTGGCCGGTTAAGCAGCCGCCAGGCTAAGCGTAAGATGCTCAGCACCAGCACCGTGAGACCTAGGGATTTGTGCCATTGATAGGTGTCATAGGCGAGGGTTTGATAGGCCTCGCCTTTGATCGCCTCAACCATCCAGAGGCCACTGGCAAGCTGGATCATGATAGCCACGGCAATCAACCAATGGAGCGCCATGGCAACGAGGTTATAGCGCGGTGTCACGCCGACCGCTGGTCTGTCACCGGCTAGGCCCTCTGTCACCAAATTCTGGCTAGTCTCAGCGTCAGCGGTCATCTCGGGCCTTATTGTGCTTGGATGAACTCAGCTTCGATCAAAATCTCGACCATATCGCCCACATTACCCAAGCCCCAATCCATACCCCAGGCTGAGCGCTGGATCGTGGCGGTGCCAGAAAACCCAATGGCTGGAACGCCGCCGGCAAAGGGGTGCTCCTCCAAAAACCCATTCATCACCGCATCAATGGTAACCGGCAAGGTGACGCCCAGTAACTCTAAATCACCGGTGATCGTACCGGTGCGATCGCCGGTCACTTCTACCGCTGTCGAGGTAAAGGTGATCTCTGGAAATTCACCCGCGTTAAAGAAGTTTTCCTGGTTTACCAGATTGGCGTTGAAATCCTTTTGATCAGCATAGGGATAATCGGTGTCCACGGATCGAGGATCGATCACCACATTGACGGTGCTGTTCGCGGGGTTCTCCACGTCCAAATTGAGGGTCGCGTCGAACTTATTAAATCTTGCGGTGTAATTTGACAGGCCCAGGTGACCGATCTTCCAGACAATGCTGGCATGGCCCAAATCGAGCTCATAGACCCCGCTGGGGATGGTGATCGGATCGGCCTCCGCAGCCAGGGCTGGCGGGGTGGTTATAGCCAAACCAGCCACAAGCGCAAACGCAGCAGCCATGCGGGTGTCGTCGTCCACGAAGAACGTCTGCGCGACGGGCGCCGGGTCCGCGAGGCCCGTGGTCTCGATGATCACCGCGTCGAACTGGCCCTTCCGCTTCGACCCCAGCTCCTTCAGCACCTTGACCAGGTCGCTGCGCACCGTGCAGCACACGCAGCCGTTCATCATCTCGATGATCTGGTCCTCGCTGCTCTGCTTCAGCACGCCGTCGTCCACGCCGACGTCGCCGAACTCGTTCTCGATGACGGCGAACTTGAGGCCGTGTTCCATGGAGTTGAGTATCTCGTTCACCAGCGTCGTCTGCGCGACCGGCTCAGTCACACAACACAGCAGAGCAGCCCACCTTGCCGGCGCCGAGGAAGCCCGTGATGATGGTCACCGGTACCTTGTCGGCCATGGCGTCGTTCGTCTTCTTTCTCACCTTCTGCCTACAGTACTGCGCGGCGTGCTCTTTTGCGTTCTGCTCAGACTTACTACTGTGTCTGATGCGGGCGGGCTCATCATCTGAAACCCTCCTCACTCTCGACGGCCGCGTCGAGCGAGGAGAGACAGAGAGGCCGAAAGATCCCTTGACGTTTGAGGTTTCTGTTTGCTGGGCCCTCCTCCCGAAGGAAGCATTGACTGGCTCCCGACGCACACGCATGGCGGCCCCGATGTTGCCTCCGCGCCTCCCGGCGAGGGGCTTTTCCGAGGTCTCGGACGACTCCGGGCACAAAACGGTGCACGTGACGCTGCGGTACCGCGGCGACAAGTACGCCGTCGTCAAGGAAACGACGGTGCGCCTGCCGAGGAGTGCGCCGTTGGACACGGTCCGCGCGCGGGCGGGCGGGCGGCTCGTGCTGGGAACGCGGGAGCTCACGCAAGGCACCGTCGGCGCCGCCGTGTACAACTTCGCCATGGTCGACGTGTACCCGGCCGAGTGCGACGTCCTGGTGACGGTCGACTCGTCGAAGCTCGAGTCGCCGCCGTGGTCCGAGGTCTTCTCGCTCTCGGCCTACATCAGCCGCCCGCTGCCGGACGCCGTCGACCTGCTGCCGGCCGTCGTCAAGCCCGACACCAACCAAGTCGTCCGGCCCTACGCCAAGGTCCAGGACCTCATCGACCCCCGAAAACGGCGAGACGACGACT
>JBCCBF010000408.1:0-2101 GCA_039814445.1 Pseudomonadota bacterium | reverse complement strand
CGGGAGGGGCTGGGTGCTTATATTGGATGAGCCTAGACGCCCCTGGCCTTTGGCAAAGCCTTGCCCTTGGGGCTGTTCTGTATAAATCTGACGCCAAAGATTAAATCAAAGCCCTCATTACAACCCGTGTAAACGGCCCGTGCCTGGATAACAAAGTGGCTGGACAACAAAGACGCATCATCAATCGCTTGATACTCGCCACTGTTTTGGTGGTGAGCATCGGTGTGGTGTCGGTGGGCAGCTATCTTCTGTCCCAGCCAGCGCCCGTGTCGGTGCTGATTATCGGTGGCGTGGCGACGGCGCTTGCGTTCATCATGTTGCTATTGGCCTTTGCCATCACCCGCCGGTTGTTTGATGATATTGATCGGCTGCGTGGCGATATCCTCGTCGCGGCAAGCGGCTTGCGGGGCTTGCCACCCACCTGGTCGGCCAAACCAGATCAAACGGATGAACTCATCCGGCTGTCAGACGCGGTGATTGATTTCGGTGCGAAGGGCCAGGTGAAACACAACGCGGTTAAAGAACGCTTAGCCACCGTTATCGGGTGTTTGGATCAACCGGTTTTGCTGGTCACCCATAGCGGCATTATCAGTGAGTATAACAAGGCAGCAGAGACCCTATTTGGTGATAAAGCGCTGCATCTGGGCGCGTCGGTCTTCAGCTTATTGGACGCTGCAAATTTACGCACGGTGCTCCATGCCATGGATGATGATACGGATCATCCGCTCACGCCTGCGTTGCCGCTAGCCGCCAGTCTTGATGAGGCCCAGCCCTGCCTAAACACGCGCCTTAAGCCCCTGGCCGATGGCGGTTTTGTGTTGGTCATCCACCAGGATTTGGATAACGAACCACGCGCCACAGCCAATCTGGCCACAAAATCAGGGGCCAAGGCACCAGAAACGGGAGGGCCATCACAACCGGATCGCCTACCGGTGGATCAACGGATTGGCGATGATACCCCGCTATCCCAGCTAGCCGTCACTGTGTTTGATTGTGAAACCACCGGGCTCAATACCTTGCAAGACCGGATGGTGTCCTTTGGCACCTTGCGTATGACGGGGGTTAAGCAATACCCGTTGAGCGCCATGGATGTGGTGATTAACCCAGGTCAACCAATTCCGCCGCTTGCCACCTCCATCCATGGCATCACGGATACCGTGGTGGCCCATGCCCCTAATTTTGCCGAAGTCTGGCCGCAACTGGCGCCTCAGCTGACCGATACGGTCCTGGTGGGTCATCATATCGCCTTTGATGTGGGCTTTATTGAACGCGAGTTAGGCCTTGCAGGCTTGAATTGGGCGGCACCAAAGCTGTTGGACACAGCGCGTTTGGTGCGGTTGTTAAAAGGCTTGCACCATGACCCATCATTGGATGAAGTCGCCGCCCTGTATGGGCTTAACCTGATTGGCCGCCACAGTGCGTTGGGGGATACATTGCTAACCGCCAGCTTGTACGCGCGTTTGCTGGAGGATTGCCAGGCTGCGGGTATTATCACCTTTGGCGGGTTGCGGGATTCCCTATCGGCGGGACGGCTGCTGGTGGAACAAACGAACGCCTAGCGGCATGTGCTCTCGGGCATCGCCTCGATGGCAAACAACCAATCACCAAAACTAAACTCATCACCGCTCAACCGGTTCTTTGCCATAAGGCATAGCCCGGGTGCTTGGCTGTTTATCCAATCGACCCAGTCATCGCGGATTTGGAACACATGGGTTCCCTGCTTCTCCCCGCAATTGTTATAGCCTTCATCAATGCTGGTGGTGGCATCGGTGACGGTCATTGTGGCATCGAGATAAGTGTGCGTGGAGACGGGCTTCGGTCCGGCCAACATGTTGGGGAAGAGCTGTTCGGTGCGTTCTTGAGTGCTGACCAGCACGCCGGTGATCCGACATTCCGCGTGAAGCTCTGCTTGGGCGCCATGGGCTGGCGGCTTGTGCCAGAAAACCATCAAAACCAGGGTTAAAATGAGGATTAGCGATTGCATCGAAAGCATGGTTTCGCGTAGCAAAGGGCAACGTTTAGCGAGTGCTTTACGGCCTGTCATACCCTGTTCCAATCCGCGTGAGTTTCCATGGCTTCTTATCAATATGTCTACCACATG
>JBCCBF010000222.1:0-4929 GCA_039814445.1 Pseudomonadota bacterium | reverse complement strand
GTACCAAAAGCGACCAAAAACGTAGCACCCGTATGGGCCCAGCTGGGCACTTTGCGAAACCCGAAGAGCATGATGCCCAAGAACACAGCTTCCAGGAAAAACGCCGTGAGTACCTCATAGGCCAAAAGTGGCCCGGCGATGTTACCCACCACCTTCATGAATACCGGCCAGTTGGTGCCAAACTGGAAGCTCATGACAATGCCGGAGACAACGCCCATGGCAAAGCTGAGGGCAAAGATTTTCACCCAGAAGAAATAGGCATCCATCCATTTTTGGTCGCGGGTCATGCTGTAACGAATTTTGAAGAACAGCAGCACCCAGCCCAGGGCCATGGTGATGGTGGGAAACAAAATGTGAAACGAAATGTTCGCTGCAAACTGAACACGTGACAGCAGCAGAGTTTCCCACATGGATCGATGTACCTTCTTGCGTCATATCAAAACAGGCGACCATCATGATGGCCGCCTGTCAGATATTGTGCGCTGCAACCGGTGAGGCAATCGAAATCGGTATCCCTGCGGCAACCTGTGTCAATTGACGCTAATCAGTTGGCAAAGAAGGCTAAATCGTTAAAGAGCGGCTAACGCCTTTTGCGCGTCTTCATACTCATCATCCAGGGCGACCGCTTTTTCATACGCGGCTTTCGCGGCGGCTTTATCGCCGCGGGCTTCGGCTAATTTACCCAGGTTGAAATAGGCGTCGGGGAAGTCTTCGGCCAACGCCAGGGCTTGGTTGATCGCCGTGTCGGCCTCATCCAACCGGTCCAGATCGATCAATAGATTGCCTAAATTGTTATGGGCATCCACATAGCCGGGTTCCAAATCAATGGCCCGTTTATAGGCGGTTTCAGCGTTACTGGCATCGCCTTTGGCCTGATAGGTCGTGCCGATGTTCAGCCAGGCCTCGGCATAGCCCGCATCCACTTCCAACGCCCGCAGATAAGCGGCGATCGCTTGATCATGGTCATCGGTTTCGCGGTACAAATTACCCATATTGAACGCGGCCACGGTGAACTCAGGGTTCAGCGCCAGGGCGTTGTCATAGGCTTTCGCCGCCTCATTCGTTTTGCCTAGTTCCTTGAGGGCGTTGCCCAAATTGGTCCAATACCCGGCGTTTTGCTCGTCAATCTGGATGGCGTGGGAAATGCGGTCTAGGGCGGTTTGATGATCACCCTGGGCATAGGCAATGGCCCCAAGCATGTGATGGGCATCCGCATGGTCCGCATCAAGCTCTAAAACTTTTTCATACAGCCCCGTGGCCGTCTCGTATTCTTCGAATTGCTGGTGGGCAAAGGCTTTCTCTAACAGGGTTTGCGGGCTTTTCATGTCCTGAGGGGACAAGCTCTTTTGACGTAGTTTTTCAAGCCGACGGCGTTCTTGGCGGTTCATGGCAGTAACTTTATTAGGGCAAGACGACCCGCCATTGGGGCGATCGTCATCAAGGAAATAGCCTGGGTGTTGTAACCGGTTCTACGCCCTTGTCCAAGGATCAGCTGTACGAAGATGCATCTTCACGATTGACCGTGGGCTTGGAATGCCTAAGATGCGCGGCCGTGCCCCGGTGGCGGAATTGGTAGACGCGTCGGATTCAAAATCCGATGCCTTTACGGGCGTGTCAGTTCGAGTCTGACCCGGGGCACCATTCTTCCTATTATGGTCAGCGGTTGTTGCGGTTCAGCGAACCTGTCACATTGTTAGTGGTATCAGGCTGCCGTCTACCATTAGCATCTTGGTGCCTTAACCCGACCAGCCCCATTTATGAGCCGTCTTTAAGGACAACATCCATGCGTATGGCATACCTCGCTTTTCTCACAGCACTTATGGCCCTGATCGGTGTGTCGCTGTCTCCCACTTCTGTCGACGCCCAAGATCAGATGAGTGCCGAGGATATGCGGGAGATGCAGCGCATGCTCAATGACCCGGCGTTTCAGCAGCAGATGCGTGAGGCGGGTGAGATGATGGAAGAAATGATGAAAGACCCAGCGTTCCGTCAGCAGATGGAGCAGCATATGGGTGGCAACATGCAGATGTTTCAGCCTGAATTCTTCTCAGGCTTGGGCAACTATATGCAGTGTTTAACCGACGGTATGGGCAGTGATTGGATGGCGACCATGGCCCAGCGGATGCAGCCCTATATGGAGCATGTCCAGGGCTTGTGCCAGCGTGGTCGGCAGTCAGCGGCTGCTGCTTTTGTGAATGATCAACGAAATGCCGAGCGGTTGTTCTCACCCGCTGAAATGCACGTACTTGATCGCTGTGAGGCACAATTCCCCGATCAATCCATGCTGCGCGCTGGGGCTTCCGATAACGCCACGGGGGCTGAGGTTTGTGAGGCGTTCGCAAACTAAACAGCTGTCATGAATAACGCAGCTATTACGGCTTCATAAAACCCATCTTACTAAATCTTAGTGGCTGGAAAATAAGCATAATTTAGCAATACCTAATGCAATTTGCGTGACTTCCGGGATGGAGAATGCGATTTCTCTGGGTCTCAGAATTAGCACGATGAATTAGTTGGGTTTTCCATGATGATTTTCACCCATGATCACGATCTCCCCCTGCGCGCGGGTGGTCATTACTGGCTTGCAGGCTTGCTTGTAACAGCCTGTGTTTTGGTCGCGGCCTGTGAACCCAGCGCTGATGACCAACAATCATCAGCACCGCCCCCGCCAACCGTGACGCTGGCCACGCCTTTGGTGAAAGAGGTGGTGGAGATCTCCGAATATACCGGGCGGTTTGAAGCGGTCGATTTTGTTGAGCTGCGCGCCCGTGTCAGTGGCTATCTAGACGCGATTGAATTCCAAGCGGGTCAGAGTGTGGAACAGGATGATTTGCTGTTTGTCATTGATCAACGCCCCTTCGCCTTGGCGGTCGACCAGGCGGAAGCCAATTTGCAGCAACGGCGTACCGAGCTGCGCCTGGCTGTGCGCGAACGTGAACGCGGTGAACAGCTGGTTGCCAACCGTACGATCGCTGAAAGTACCTTCGATGAACGGGTAACAGCAGAGCGCTCCGCGAGTGCGGCGGTGCAGGCGGCCCAGGCAGCACTTCGACAAGCCCAGCTTGATTTGGAATTTACCGAAGTCAGGGCCCCGGTTGCGGGCCGGATCGGTCGTGAACAGGTAACCGTGGGCAATTTGATCAGTGGCGGCAGCGATAACGCCACCATGCTTACCAGCATCTCCTCGGTGGACCCGATATACTTCTTTTTCGATGTGAATGAGGCGGATTACCTTAGTTACGCCCGGAACAGTGGGGGCCAAAGCGATCGGGATGGCACCAAGCGGGTGTTCCTAGCCCTGGCCGATGAGAACGAGTTCAACAATCAGGGTGTGGTGGATTTTGTCGATCCACGGTTTGATTTTAACACCTCCACCGTCACCTTGCGGGCCGTGGTGGACAATCCAAATGGCACGTTTATCCCGGGCTTGTTCGCCAAAATCCAAGTGCCAGCCTCTGATGAATACGAAGCCATTCTGGTCCCTGACAGCGTGATCGGCACGGATCAAACGGTAAAGTTTGTCTATGTGGTCGATGATGACAATGTGGTGGCACAACGGCCTGTTACTCTTGGTCCGCTGATTGATGGGTTGCGGGTCATCCGCGATGGGGTGGCTGCCACTGAACGATTGGTAATCAATGGGCTGCAACGGGTGCGTCCGGGGGCACCGGTGACGCCCGAGGCGGGCGAGATTATCGATGAAGCGGCGAGGAACCGGCCGTGAGATTTGCTCATTTCTTCACGGACCGGCCGGTCTTTGCCAGCGTTTTATCGATCTTAACCATCGTGGTTGGGCTCATCGCTTATAATGCGTTGCCCGTCACCCAATACCCCGAGATCGCACCACCGACCATTGTGGTATCCGCCTCATATCCCGGAGCGAATGCCCAAACCATTGCCGACACCGTCGCCGCGCCCTTAGAGCAGGAAATCAACGGTGTCGAAGGCATGATCTATATGCAGAGCCAGTCCACTAGCTCTGGCCAGTTGCAGATCACGGTCACCTTTGAATTGGGCACGAATATCGAAGACGCCCAGGTACTGGTCCAGAACCGTGTGTCCACGGCTGAACCACGCCTGCCAGCCCAAGTGCGCCAATTGGGGGTCACCACGCGCAAAAGCTCACCAGATCTGATGATGGTGGTGCATATGGAATCACCCGATGGCAGCCGTGATCAACTCTATGTGTCGAATTATGCCCTGTTGCAGGTGCAAGACGTTCTATCGCGGATTGATGGGGTGGGTGATGTGCGCATGTTCGGCGCGCGGGATTACTCCATGCGGATCTGGCTTAACCCCCAACGCATGGCGGAATTATCCCTCACCACTGGCGATGTGATGGCCGCGCTGCGTGAGCAGAATGTCCAGGTCGCGGGCGGCTCATTGGGCCAGCCTCCCTTGGTGAATGAACAAGCCTTCCAGACCCAATTACAATTGCTGGGACGGCTTGATAACGCACCAGCCTTTGAAGAAATCGTGGTCAAAACTGGCGATAATGGCCAGCTGGTTCGTGTGCGTGATGTGGGGCGTGTGGAAATCGGTGCCCAATCCTATGACACCAATTCCTACAAAACCGGATCACCAGCGGTGGCGCTCGCTATCTTCCAGCGCCCCGGGTCAAATGCCCTGGTAACAGCGGATGCGGTGCTCACCACCATGGCCGAGCTGTCCGAGGCGTTTCCCAGTGGCTTGGCCTATGACGTTATTTATAATCCCACAGAATTCATCGCTGAATCCATAACCGAACTGTTGCGAACCATTGCCGAAGCGGTGGCCTTGGTGGTCGTGGTCTCTATATTTAGTTACACAGACCAGATGAATTTTTAAATCTGTAACGCTATGTCTTACATGGGGAACCAGCCCTTTGTCTTCTGTACTTCATGATTTTATGCAGCAGACGCAGCGCGTACGCGCAGTCCGCCGCAAGGC
>JBCCBF010000263.1:0-4121 GCA_039814445.1 Pseudomonadota bacterium | reverse complement strand
CTTGTGCGCGAGCAATGTGTGCCTCACCTGGTATTTAGCACGCTCTAACCGCCGCAATAGACCAATGAAATCATCTAAACCTTGGCCGGTATGGGCAGAGGTAAGCACCAACCTCTCACGCATGGCGGGCGGACGACGGCGGCGACTGGTGACCAACTGACGCCGTTGGTCGGCCTCATCCAACAAATCAATCTTGTTCAGCACCTCAATGTAGCGGGGGTCACGATCAACCGCGATGCCCAAGCCATCAAGCACTTGCTCCACATCTTGGCGCTGGGCCTCTGTGTCTGGATGGGCGATATCGCGCACATGGATTATCCAATCCGCTGAGGTCACCTCTTCTAATGTCGCCCGAAATGCCTCCACCAAATTAGTCGGCAAGTTCGAGACGAAACCCACCGTGTCCGACAAGATAACGGTCAAATCAGAGGCCAAATCAATCGCCCGCATGGTGGGATCCAATGTGGCAAAGAGCAGGTCTTTTGCCATCACATCAGCGCCGGATAGTCGGTTGAATAAACTCGACTTTCCCGCATTCGTATAGCCGACCAAGGCGACAACAGGATACGGTACTTTAGCCCGCGCCTCCCGGTGAAGACCTCGGGTACGGCGGACTTGGGCCAGGTCTTTACGGATCCGGTCAATGCGCGTGTCAATCAACCGCCGGTCAATCTCCAGCTGGCTTTCACCCGGGCCGCCGATAAAACCAAGCCCACCGCGTTGACGCTCCAAATGGGTCCAAGACCGAACCAAACGGGATCGCTGATATTCCAAGGCCGCCAGCTCAACTTGCAGCTTGCCTTCTGCGGTTTGCGCACGAGCGCCAAAGATCTCCAGGATCAAGCCCGTGCGGTCGATCACCTTAGTATGCCAGCGGCGTTCCAGATTACGTTGCTGGATGGGGGTCAACGGGTGGTCGATAATGATCAAGCCCACATTATGAGCCCGGGCCTGATCATCAACCCGGTCCAACCATTGGGCGGATAGTAAGGTGGCCGGTTTGATATGACGCAGTTTCACTGCCAAGGCGACAACGACCGTCAAGCCGATGGCGGAGGCGAGACCCCGAGCTTCTTCTAGCACGGCGTGTTCATCGCGTTCGACGGTAAAGCCGCTATCTGATTTTTTTTGGAGTGCCGACAGACCCAAAGGCGCCAAGATTATAGCGCGCTGCGCATCCCTAGGCTTCTCTGGTGCGTTTTCTGGCGGGGTACGAGAAAGGCTGTCATCAGTCCCGTTATTTATTCCGGGCAGATCGTATGACCCATCGGCGTCAAGATGATCGTCAGACAGGTTCCACCTCGCCCTCAACCTCTACCGCGGCCACATCATCGCTTGGCTCAAAAAGCTGCACTGGTTGGGACGGCATCACCGTTGAAATGGCATGCTTATACACCAGCTGCGAATGGGCGTCCCGGCGCAGCAGAACAGAGAAATTATCGAACCAGGTAATAATCCCTTGGAGCTTAACCCCGTTCACCAAAAACACCGTGACGGGCATTTTGCTTTTACGGACACTGTTGAGAAAGACGTCCTGAACGTTTTGATTCTTATCGGGCATATAGAGGCTCCTGCTCTCTTTTCGGAGGGTTAAGTTCCCAGCTCTTCGTCGCTCTCCCCGAGCGTATTGGCTTTTGCTTATGTTATACAAGCCATTGTTATTCGGTCTGATTTAGCTTTGCAAGGTGATCTGTCAACGCAAACAAGTCGGAAAACTGGTAATCCAAGGCCCAGCCGTTAAGCTGTGACAATTGGCCACTGACTGTCACGTCTTTGGTTTCATCGCCAACCAATACCGCGCGGCATTTGGCGTTGTGCGCACAAGCCATATCAATGTCTGTATCGCCGATGAACCAGATGTTTTGAGATTGTTGGGTCGACAGTTCCTTTCTTATGAGATCGACCGGCGCAGGGTTTGGCTTATCTGATATAGCATCCCCTGCCCCCACAACGCTCACAAAGTGCGCAGACCAGCCTAAGTAGTCAACTTCTTTTCGCAAAAGCCGCCCGGTTTTGTTGCTAACAATTCCAGCCGGGATACGCCAGCGTGTGGTCAAACCATCAAGCAACGCGGCGGCACCAGGCAACGCCACGCATCGTGTCAGATGGATAGCTTCAAACCGCCCCAGATAGATATCCCGGGCTGCCTCCCATTGATCACCAAAATAGCGCGGGAAACTGTCCCGTAAGGACTGGCGGACTTGGGCTTTGACCTCATCCATGCTCCAGGCCGGCAAGCCAAAATGCTCAAATGTCCCGGCTAGGGCCTCATGGATGGTGGCCCAGCTATCCACCAGGGTGTTATCCCAGTCGAAAATAACCGCGGTCGGGGCGTGGCTGACGGTTTGGTCGCGTGGGGTCACGCCACCCATCGGGTATCATCACCCCGGCTACCATCGGCATAATCCATATAAGCCCCGCGCAAAGCCTCGCCAAAGCTGCCAGGCTTACCATTACCAATCACATGGCCATCAATCTCAACGATCGGCAGCAAAAATGTGGTGGCAGAGGACACAAAAGCTTCGGCCGCTTGATAGGCCTCATCGGGGGTGAAGGGACGTTCTTCGATGGTAATCCCCTGCTCTTCTGCAAACCGCAGCAAAGAGGTGCGGGTGACGCCTTTCAAGATCATGTTGGTGGCTTGACGGGTGATTAACTTGGCATCACGGGTCAAAATCCAAGCATTGCTGGAGGAGCCCTCGGTGATGAAACCCTCATCATCCACCATCCAGGCTTCAAACGCGCCGGCTTCGGCGGCTTTTTGTTTCGCCAGCACTTGCGGCAACAAGGCGACCGATTTGATATCACGCCGTTTCCATCGCAGATCGGGAGTGGTTACCACCTTCACGCCATCGCGCAGCTGTTGGGTATGATCAAGCTTGGCCGGGCGGATGGTAATGACCAGGGCGGAGTTGCGCCCCTGGGGCCCGGCTTTTGGAAATTTGAAATCGCGTGCGGCAACACCCCGGGTCACTTGGATATAGATCAACGCATTGGGGAGCCGATTGCGCCGGACCAGCTGATCGATCACCAGCTTCATCGCAGGCTCGGTCATCGGCTCATCGATCTGCAATTCCCCCATGGAGCGCCACAGGCGATCAAAATGACCTTGGGCATCAACCATGCGGTTGCCGCGTAAGGCGATCACTTCATAAACGCCATCGGCAAATTGATAACCGCGATCTTCCACATGGACGCTCGCCTCATGGAGCGGCACGTAACTACCATTCACGTAAGCAACACGGCTCATCGTTATTTTCCTTATTCGTGACACGGGGGTTCATACCCGATCGTTCGCATGAGTATTAATGGCTGATTAGAAAAATTCCAGCCGCACGCTAAACATCTTCTCGACCTTTTTGATTTGGCCGACGGTGGACAGAATAATAACCCTGTCCATGGGTTTGATAATGGTTTCAGGGGTAGGTATCAGCACCTCATCCCCGCGCACAATGGCACCAATCAGCACACCCTTGGGTAAATTAAGATCATCAATGGCGATATTAATGATGCTGGAGGTTTCCAGGGCCTCGGCATCCATCAATTCAGCAAAGCCATCACAGATACTGTGAGCCGAACGGATGCGGCCGCGCCGCACATGCTGAAGGATGGTGGAGGCGGTAATGGCTCGTGGGCTGACCACCGCATCAATGCCCAATGAGTTTAACAACGGCCCGTAAGTGTTTTTATTAATTAAGGTAATGGCCCGCTGACTGCCATAGCGTTTAGCCAATAAGGAGCCAAGAATATTGGCTTCGTCATCATTGGTAACACAGACCACAGTCTCGGTTTGGCCAACGCTGGCTTCGGTGAGGATGATCGGGTCCAAGCCATCGCCATTGATCACCGTTGTGTTGGGCAAGCGTTGGGCCACAAAACGAGCTCGTTCTTTGCTGCTTTCGATAATCCGAACCGTCACACCGGGGTAGTTTTCCTCAATCTCATGGGCGAGGACTAAGCCAATGTTACCGCCACCAATGATCAGAATGCGCCGGGCTTCGGGTTCTTCATGCCCGAACTTTCTGGAGGAAATGCGGGTGCCGTCAACATCCCGGAGCTTCGAGCCGTCGCAAAGCCAAACTTGCGTACTCCTTTGCGGCCGAGGTCCCAGACGTGACAAG
>JBCCBF010000120.1:0-7660 GCA_039814445.1 Pseudomonadota bacterium | reverse complement strand
CACTGCCCAGTGACATGCCCCCGGGCAGTAAAACCACGGGCGGTGCGATTCTGGTGGAACAATTGCTGATCAATCAGGTGGACACGATTTATGGCGTGCCGGGGGAATCTTATCTTGGCGTGCTCGATGCCATGTACCCCCATGAGCAGGCGTTAAAATTCATCATCGCGCGGGTGGAGAATGGCGCGGCCAACATGGCCGAAACATATGGCAAGCTCACGGGTAAGCCAGGGGTTTGCATGGTTACCCGTGGGCCTGGTGCTGCCCATGCCACCATCGGTATTCACACGGCCATGCAAGATTCCACCCCTATGGTGGTGTTGATCGGTCAAGTAGGCCGTGGGATGAAGGATCGGGAAGCGTTCCAAGAGGTCAATTACCGAGCCATGTTTGGCCCCTTGGTGAAATGGGTTGCCGAAATCGACCGGGCTGAGCGCATTCCAGAGTATTTAGCCCGGGCGTTTCATCTGGCGCAATCCGGACGCCCTGGTCCGGTGGTCCTGTCGCTTCCTGAGGATCTGACCAGTGATCATGTCACGGTGCCCGAGGGCGGTTTTACCGCACGCCCCATGGCCCCAGCGGCGACCACGCTGGCGGCCCCCGATCCGACACAAATCGCCCAGGCCATGGCGATGTTAGCCAAGGCTGAGCGGCCCTTTGTTATGGCTGGTGGTCCTAGCTGGGGTGACGATGGGCGCGATGCGCTGACCCGTTTTGTCGAGGCGAATAACCTGCCCGTGGGCTGTAGTTTTCGTGCCCAGGATCGGTTTGACAATCGGCATCAGAATTACGCCGGCGATGTGGGGATCGGCATTAACCCCGCCCTGGCAAAAGCGGTAGATGAAAGTGACCTGCTGATCGTCATCGGCCCGCGCCTCGGTGAGATGACCACCGGTGGATATTCCCGGGTGACGCCACCCAAAAGCCATCAAATCTTGATCCATATTCACCCCAGTGATTTGGAATTAAACTCGGTTTATCAAGCGGATTTGGCCATTCAAAGCGGCTGTGGTCTTGCGGCAAAAGCCTTGGCTGAGCAACCGGCGATCAGCAACCGGCCTTGGGATGACTGGACCGCGGCTCGCCAGGCCGATTATCAAGAGAATATTAAGCCCAAACCCGCACCAGGCCCGCTGAATATGTCCGAGGTGATGGCGCATTTGAACGCCGTGCTGCCGGCAGATGCCATTGTGTGTAATGGCGCGGGCAATTCGACGGCCTGGTTGCACCGCCATTTTCAGTACCGCGATGCGCGCACCCAGGCGGCGCCCACCAGCGGGGCCATGGGGTACGGGGTGCCCGCTGCGGTGGCGGCGGCGCTGCTTTATCCCGAGCGTGACGTGATCGCCGTGGTTGGTGATGGCTGCTTCCAAATGGCGATGGCCGAGTTGGGCACGGTGGCCCAATATGGCGGAAAACCTGTTCTGATCGTGGTGAACAACGGCATGTATGGCACCATTCGCATGCACCAAGAACGGGAATACCCCACACGGGTTATTGCCACAGATTTGGTTAATCCCGACTTTGTTGAGCTTGCCCAATCCTATGGCTGGCACGCTGCAAGAGTAACCGAGACCGACCAATTTGCACCGGCCTATCAAGCGGCCAAGGACAGCGGTAAGGCAGGCTTGCTAGAGCTGGTCATCGACCCCGAAGCGATTACCACGCGCCAGACCTTGTCTGAGATCCGGTCGGCAGCCTTGAAGGGTTGATTACCTATGATGGGTCACGGGATCAGACCGGGGGGCAGTCATGACGCAAGAGGGCGCGGCAAGATAGACCGCGAATCGGGTGATAACAGACCGTGACAAGCTCGATGGTTTGCCGCACTATACGTTTGAACAGAGCACATGGGGTCTGGTATCGCGCCTTACACCCCATGTTTGATACTTTCTCGGGCAATCGTAAAGCCGCGTGATCATGTGATTGAGAGGGTCATGTGTCCTTCACAAATCTCAAAATAACCAACGCCGTGGATATGCTGCTGCGTGACCAGGGTGACCCTGATCGCCCGGTTCTGGCTGATTTATCAGGCCAGGGTTTTGACGTGGTTGACCTGAAAACCCTTGATGAACAATCAGCGCGGCTGGCGGGCTGGTTGCGGTCACAAGGGCTGGGGAGTGGCGACCCGATCCTGATCATGCAACCCATGTCGGTGCGGTTATACGTGGCGTTGATTGCTGTTTTGCGCTTAGGCGCCATGGCGGTGTTCATTGATCCTGGCAACATGCGCGCCAATCTTCGCGCGGCCTGTCGTGATTTAAAACCGCTGGGTATCATTGGCCCGTCACGGTTGTTGGCCGTGGGCCGTGGTGATCCTGAAATGCGCAGTGTGCGGGTGCGCTTACGCACCAGCGGTTGGGGCTTGCGCTCCACGCCATGGCCCAGAGCTACAGCCCATAAGGCGGCCGAAACCATGGCGCTGGCGCTTACCGAACCCGCCATTGTGACCTTCAGCTCGGGGCCATCGGGCTATCCGCTGGGCGTGGTGCGCACCCATGGCCAAATTTTGGAACAACACGCCGCCATGTCGGCGGTGCTTGCCCCTCTCGGCACATCGATCACAGCCACCAATGTGCCCGCCGTGGCGCTCAGCAATTTAGCCTTGGGCGTGCCCACCGTGTTGGTGCGCCAGGCCGATAAAAAGCATGTGGAGCAATTGCTCCAAAACACGATTAAACCCACAGCCCAGGGCGGCAGTGCAAAAGCCAACCATGTGTCACGGTTGGTCCTGTCACCCATGGTCGCGTCCCAGCTGGTTGATAGCTTAGGGCCAGAACCTCTGGACATGGATGATGTGGTGGTCACCGGGCCGTTATATCCCGATGTGGCCCATAAATTGGATCAGGCCCTGGATCACGGGGCCTTACGCATTGCCTATGGGCATCCTGAGGTTGACCCAATCACCGAACACGCCTTTGCCGATATGATTTCGGCTGATCGCCTGGCCACGTCGGTGGGGCGCGGGGTGTTGGTGGGCCGGCCGGTGCCCGAGGTGGAAATCGCGGTTCTGCCCGATGATTACGGTATGCCGATCGGGCCGTTCTCCTCAGCTGAATTCGCCGGTTATAAGTTAGAGGCTGGCGAAGTGGGTGAGGTGGTCGTCACCGGTGACCATATGGTCAGTCATTATGTGAATGGCCGCAGTGAAGCGGAAACGAAATTCTCGGTGGATGGGCGCGTGTGGCACCGGACGGGCGACGCTGGCACCTTGGATGCCCAAGGGCGTCTATGGCTTATGGGCCGATGTTTGGCGCGAATGGAAGATGAGCTTGGCACCACCTATCCTCTGGCGGTGGAAGCAGCCGCGCGTTGCCAGCTTGGTCTTCGCCGTTTGGCCTGTGTCGATCATGAAGGGCGCAGCCTTTTGGTGGTGGAAAGTGCTGCCAATCTTGATGTGGAGATGCTGCAAGAAGTCATTGGTATGACTGGTATTTCGGGGATTGTGGTGGTGGATCGCCTGCCCATGGATCGCTATCAAGAAGCCAAGGTTGATTACCACCGCTTGATGCAGATGCTCACCACACGCCGTGATCTCGTGCGGATGGATTTTGATGATGCCGGGTCGTCGGCCTAAGCGCTCAAGCGTTTGGGACTACCAACAGAATGACGCGATTTTGACACTTTACGCACCATGCATCCGTACCGGCTCATATTGATATTGTTTGGCTTTGTTAGACCTGGTTACGATAGCGTCTCGACTTCGTTACTGGGCACTCGGGTATGAAAACCCCCCTCGTTCGCGGCTTATTCATTTTTGCAGCCTTAGCAATCATTGCGACGATTGCTTATGTCTTCGCGCCGATTAAGCCAAACGCACGTTTTGATATCACCCGACCCGACCGCTCACCCGCGGAAGCCGAACAATGGTTACATGTGGTATTAGATAATTACATCACGGTTGAAAGCGCAGATTTCGGCCAGCAGTTACAAGATTTAGAGCGTTTCTTTTACGCCGATGGTTACCGTGATTTTATCATTTTGATGCAACAATCGGGGGCCATCCACAGCCTGCAAAACAATGATGTGATATTTGACGTGGAGGTTATCGAATACCCGAATGCGATAGCCCGCGGCACCAGTGAGAATATCTATTCTTGGCTCGCTGATACGCAGCTTGAATTTAGCGTTGAGTTCTCACCCGAAAGCATTGTGCGGACGCCTATTGATCTGCGCATCGTGCTATCGCGTAGCGTTGAAGAGAACACCTTTGGAGGCTTGAAAATTCGCCAGATTGTCTTGCGCAACCAGGACGAGAATGTTTCGAACTGACGGTTTTGGGTGCCCTAGCCCCCAGGCCTATGCTGAGGTAAAATCTATCCATGGATGATCCCTTCGACATTAAAGGCTCGGACGGCAAATTTTATATTGGCCTGGTCATCTTTGTGCTGGTGGTTGTGGTGGGTGTCTTTGCCATGGTGGTTCATCAGCGTGGTGGGTTGGGCCCGCCGCGGCCACCAAATGCCGAAGATCTGCGCCGTGATAATCTGGCAGCGCCGGGCTTGACCGACGCAGAGGTCTTGGCCTTTTCAACCGATATCATTGCCGCGGCCATCACCTTTGATGCGCGCAATTTTCACAACCAACTAGCCGCCCTCCAGCCTTACTTCACCCCTGATGGCTGGACCTTGTTCAACCGTGCCCTGGTGCGACTTGATGTGGTCAATATGATGCAAACAGGGCGCTTTACCGTGACCCCAGAACTCGCTGGTGAGCCCGTTATTCGATCTAAAGGGGTGGAGGCTGCCATTTATCAATGGCGCGTGGTTGTACCCTTATCCCTGAGCTTGGAGGCCAAGGACCGTACGCTCGAGCGTGACATGGTCGCCCATATCCGTCTGATCCGCGAACCCCTGGCCCGTCACCCAGAGGGGCTAGCCATTGATACGCTTAATTTCCTGCCGGGGGAGAATGCGGGCCAGCTGTAATAAACGCCGGCCCGCGAGTCTCATGTCTTAGCCAAGCTTGTGCATGGCAACCGCGGTGTCTGCCATGCGGTTTGAAAAGCCCCATTCATTGTCATACCAGGACATAACCCGGACCAAACGGCCTTCCATCACCTTGGTTTCATTCAGCGCAAAGACCGATGAATGGGGATCATGGTTGAAATCAATGGACACGAGCGGCTCATCATAAACCCCTAAGATGCCTTTGAGCGGGCCGGATGCTGCGGCATCAGCCATGGCTTTTTGGATTTCTTCAACCGTGGTGTCACGCCCGGCGCGGAATTTGAAATCAACCAAAGACACATTCGGCGTTGGCACCCGAATGGCCACCCCATCAAGCTTACCATTTAGTTCAGGCAATACCTTGCCCACGGCTTTTGCCGCCCCGGTCGAGGTGGGGATCATGGATACCGCTGCGGCCCGGGCCCGGTGCTTATCTGAATGCATGGTATCGACCGTGCGTTGGTCGCCCGTATAGCTGTGAATAGTGGTCATAAAGCCGTGTTCGATGCCTACTGTTTGATGCAAGACATGGGCAACAGGGGCCAGGCAGTTGGTGGTGCATGAAGCGTTCGAGACGATCTTGTGATCAGCCGCAAGGGCGCTATCATTCACGCCGTATACAACGGTGATGTCTTCCTCGCTGGCGGGCGCTGAGATCAGCACTTTTTTGGCGCCGGCTTCCAGGTGCTTTTCAGCCATGGGGCGCTTGGTAAAGATACCGGTGCATTCGAGGGCCACGTCGATTTCCATGTCATCCCAGGGCAATGCTGCTGGGTCACGCTCTTGGGTTACGGTGATCTCATGACCGTTGACCACCATGGCGTTGTTTTTGGTCGTCACACTATGGGGGAAACGCCCATGGACACTGTCATATTTCAGCAGGTGAGCGTTGGTGTCGAGATCGGCTAGATCATTGATGCCGACAACTTCGATATCATTGCGGCCGCTCTCATAGATCGCGCGCAGGACGAGACGGCCAATACGACCGAAACCGTTAATGGCGACACGTGTTGTCATGGGTTGAGTACTCCCGATTAGATGTTTGGTTTTGTTGGTATTTATGGATTAGTTGAGCAAGCTTTTGACTGCGTCTACGGCCGCTTCAGCGGTGATGCCGAAATGTTCATACAGGGCCTTATAGGGGCCCGAGGCACCGAAACTATTCATGCCGATGAACACGCCCTCAGGGCCAAGATACTTTTCCCAGCCCATGGCAATGGCAGCCTCAATGGCAACCCGTGGCATATCCGTGCCCAAAACGCTCGCCTGGTAATCGGCAGGCTGTTGATCAAACAGATCAAGACAGGGGCATGAGACTACACGCACGTGGATATCTTGTGCGGCCAATAGATCCGCGGCAGCCTCGGCGATTTCCACCTCAGAACCGCTGGCCATGATCACCGCCACAGCACCGGCAGCAGGCTCACGCAAAACATAGGCCCCTTTGGCGACTTTGTTGTCATCCACATGCTCGGTGCGCAGGGTTGGCAGGCCTTGGCGGGTTAAGGCTAGGATCGATGGTGTTTTGGGGCTGTTGAGCGCCACTTCCCAGGCTTCAGCTGTCTCAACCAAATCCGCTGGGCGGAACACGTTTAAGTTCGGAATGGCGCGCAAGGCGGCCAATTGCTCAACCGGTTGGTGGGTTGGGCCGTCTTCGCCCAGGCCGATGCTGTCATGGGTTTTGACCTGGATTACCCGCTGTTCCATCAGGGCCGCGAGGCGCAAGGATGGGCGGTTGTAATCAGCAAAGGCCAGGAACGTACCGGAATAGGGGATGATCCCGCCATGGAGGGCCATACCGTTCATGGCGGCGGCCATGCCATGTTCACGGATACCGTAATGGATATAACGACCGGCGTAATGATCCCGGCTTAGGATACCGCCGGTTTCGGTTTTCGTGTTGTTAGAGCCGGTCAGGTCAGCCGAGCCACCGATCAGGTTAGCCACAACCGGCATGATCGCGTCGAGCACTTTGCCTGACGCGGCGCGGGTTGCCAGCTTTGGTTGCTCTTCGCTAGCCTGTTGTTTCACCTGCTTGATCGTGTCAGCCAAATCGGCGGGCAGATAGCCACTCATGGCGGCATCGAAAGCGGCTTTTTGAGCATGGGCCCCATGGCGGGTGTTCCACGCATCCCGTGCTTCGTGGCCGCGGCTTCCCGCTTGTTCCCACACACGCTTGATGGCGGCGGGCACCTCGAATGGCTCATGGGACCAGCCCAGAGCGGCGCGGGTGCCTGCGATCTCATCGGCGCCGAGGGGGGCGCCGTGGACACCAGCTGTGTTCACCTTGTTGGGCGCACCGAAACCAATTTGGGTTTTGCAGCGGATGATTGAGGGCTTGTCCGTGGTCTTTGCCTGGGCAATGGCGGCCTCAATCGCGGCTGGGTCATGGCCATCGATCTCTTGGACATCCCAATTATAGGATTGGAAGCGTAAGGTCACATCGTCGGAGAAGCTGAGCGATGTGGGGCCATCGATGCTGATCCCGTTATCATCGAACAGCACGATCAGCTTGGATAACGCCAAATGGCCAGCGAGGGAGCAGGCCTCATGGCTCACGCCTTCCATCAGGTCGCCGTCGCTGGCAATCACATAGGTGTGGTGATCCACCAGATAGTCTTCTTCCCCAGCCATAGCTCTTTGCGCCCATTCATGCTGTTTGGCAGTATGATTGAGGACTAAATCCAAACACAAACTGATACCACAAGCAT
>JBCCBF010000241.1:0-4576 GCA_039814445.1 Pseudomonadota bacterium | reverse complement strand
TGGGCATTCGCACGATCTTCAACCTCCTGGGGCCACTTGCCAACCCAGCGGGCGTCAAACGCCAATTATTAGGCGTTTTTGATGCCGCCTGGCTTGAACCTTTGGCTCAGGTGTTAAACCGTTTAGGCAGTGAAGCTGCCTGGGTGGTCCATGGGGATGATGGCCTTGATGAGCTTACCATCACGGGGCCCAGCCAAGTGGCAAGGCTCAACAAGGGTCAGATTGAACGCATGACCATCACCCCCGAAGACGCCGGGCTGAGCCGCGCCACAGCCGATAGCATCAAAGGCGGCAGCCCCACCGAGAATGCCGCCGCGCTCAAGGCGCTGCTCGCCGGTAGCCAGAATGCCTATCGTGATATCGTGCTGTTGAACGCCGCAGCGGCCTTGATTGTGGCGGGTCAATGCGATGACTTAGAAACCGGCGCGGCCATGGCGGCCAACGCCATCGACAATGGTGCGGCAGCCCAAATGCTGCAACAATTGGTTGATTTCACCACAGCCGATAGGACGGCCACGGCATCATGAGCACGGTTTTAGAGGAAATCTGCGCCAAAAAGCGCATTCATGTGGCCACCTGTAAGTCCCAGACGAGTTTAGCGCAGCTGGAAACCGCTATTGCCAATAGCCCACCACCCCGGGGCTTTTATCAAGCCCTTCGGCACAGAGCAGCCGACACGGGCTATAGCCTGATCTGTGAGATCAAGAAAGCATCCCCCAGCAAAGGGCTAATCCGCGCAGATTTCGAGCCAGCCAGCCTCGCCCGAGCTTACGAGCAAGGGGGGGCGAGCTGTTTGTCTGTGCTCACCGATACCCCCTATTTCCAAGGCGCTGACGAGCATTTTAAGCAAGCGCGGGCGGCATGTGGCCTGCCGATGTTGCGCAAAGACTTCATGCTCGACCCTTACCAAGTGCTTGAAGCGCGTGCCATGGGTGCCGATTGCATCCTGATCATCATGGCAGCCTTAGAGGATGACGACGCCCGCGATTTAAGCCAACTGGCCCGGGATTTAGGCATGGATGTGCTGGTGGAAGTCCATGACCAGGCGGAATTAGAACGTGGCTTGGCGCTCGACCTGCCCCTAATCGGGGTCAACAACCGCAACTTAAAAACCCTGGCGGTGGATATTCAGACAACCGTCAAACTGGCCAGCCTGATCCCCGATGATCGGCTTTTGGTTTGTGAAAGCGGTTTGAAGGGCCGTAATACCTTAATCGATATGCAAGCCGTGGGGGCCAAGGCTTTTCTGATCGGTGAATCTCTGATGCGTGAAACCGATGTGGCCGCGGCCACCAAGGCCATTTTACCCGACCCTGCCATGGCCAGCACACCATGATTGATAAGCCGCTAACCCATCTGGATCATCAGGGTCGTGCGGCGATGGTGGATGTGGGCGACAAACCAGCCACCGCGCGTAAGGCTGTGGCCAAAGGCATGATTACCATGCAGCCCGAAACCCTGACGCGCATTCTCGGCAATGACATCAAAAAAGGCGATGTTTTAAGCACCGCACGGCTCGCCGGCATTATGGCCGCCAAACGCACGGGCGAGCTTATCCCCCTTTGCCACCCCCTGCCCTTGGATTATGTGGATGTGGTGATTGAGGCGGATCACGATCGGCCGGGGCTTACCCTGACAGCCACCGCACAGATCACCGCCAAGACGGGGGTGGAGATGGAAGCCCTCACGGCCGTATCGGTCGCGGGTCTCACCATCTATGACATGGCAAAATCGATTGATAAAACCATGCATATCAGTGACATACGACTAGTTTTTAAAGATGGCGGCCAGTCCGGTCCCTTTACGGCTGCGTAAGGAACAAAACCATGCTCAGCGTCACGGAAGCCCGCCGCCGGATTGTTGATGGCTTGCAGCCGGTCGGCACCGAGATGTGCAGCCTGGCGCAGACCCATGGCCGTGTCATCGCCGCACCAATCACCGCCATGATCACCCAGCCACCCGCCACCATGGCCGCCATGGATGGGTATGCATTCCGGTCCCATGAGGTCACCGATATACCGGCCACCTTCCCGATTGCTGGTACCGTAGCGGCTGGCGATGTGCCCGAAGCAGGCTATCCCCTCAACCAAGCCATCCGGATCCTCACCGGCGCGGTCATGCCCGAGGGCTTTGACCTGGTGGTGCCCCAAGAGGACACCGAGGCCGATGATGAGACGGTGACAATCCACCAGGCCGCCGAACCAGGCCGCCATATCAGACCGCGCGGTCAAGATTTTGCCGAAGGCGATCAAGCCTTCGCGCCCGGGCATTTACTAAGCGCCCGGGATATTGGCCTGATGGCCGCCATGAATGTGACCTGGGCGCCGGTCTATCGCCAGCCTGTCATTGGCCTGCTGGCCACGGGCGATGAAATATTGCTACCAGGCGAACCCCTGCGTGATGCTGCCATCATTGGCAGCTCAGGCCCGGCGCTTGAAGCGTTGCTTAAGGGCTGGGGCTGTCGCCTGCGCCATTTGGGGGTTGCCGCCGATAACCTGCCATCCCTGACCCAGGCCATCGAGGCGGCGGCTGGGGTGGATTTGCTAGTGACCACGGGCGGGGTGAGTGTGGGCACCCATGATCTGATCCGGGCCTTGGTAGCCGATGAACCAACCAACCCAGCCCCAGGCCATGATGGTCAGCTTGATGGTGCCGTTCATAGCCAGCTGGATTTCTGGCGCCTAGCGATGCGTCCCGGCAAGCCATTGCTGTGGGGACGAGTGGAAGGCATGCCCATCCTTGGACTGCCTGGAAACCCCGTATCGGCGTTGGTCTGTGGCTTGTTATTCCTATACCCCGCCATCCAGAAACTGCGGGGCACGCCGGTTCAGGCAATGCCGCAGCACCAAGCCGTCTTAAGCGCTCCATTGCCCGCCAATGGGCCGCGTGAACATTACCTCCGAGCCACCATCAGCGTTGACGACAACCAGTTAATCGCCAGCCCGTGCGAAAGCCAAGACAGCGCCCGCATGGCAATCCTAAGTCATTCAGATGGCTTGATTGTTCACCCTAAACAGCACCCAGCCCTGGCCAAGGGCGATGCTGTTTCGGTGATTCGCTTTCGTGATATTCATGGTTTTTAAGCGGGTTTATGGCTAGATTATTTGGGTATTCAGTCACCCCATGACGGGCCGCTAAACCCGTTGTGATAAAAATACCCATAGACAACAAATAAGAACTTATATAGAACAAAACATGTTTGTTTTGTCTTTGTTCTAAATCACGATAGCGTACGTTTTCGTGTTAGGGGACAGTTTATGTTAACGAAAAAGCAGGCTGAACTGCTGCAATTTATCTGTGAGCGCGTGGATGCCGAGGGTATTCCGCCGTCTTTTGACGAAATGAAAGATGCCGTTGGCTTAAAATCAAAATCAGGTATCCACCGCCTCATCTCCGCTTTGGAGGAACGTGGCTTTATCCGACGGCTGCCGCATCGTGCCCGGGCGTTAGAAATCCTGAAACGCCCCGATACCTTTATGAGCGCACAGCACGGGCGCCAGACTGATAAAATGCCAGTCACCGGCAGTAAAGCAAAAGCGACAAACGCCACGGCACTTCCGAATACGCCGGCCCCAGCCAATGATTCATCCGATGGGTTTGATATTCCGATGATGGGCCGCATTGCCGCTGGTACACCCATCGAGGCCATACGCCAGGCCGACAATCACGTGAGCGTCCCCGGGGGTATGATTGCTGGGAATGTGGAAGATGTTTACGCCCTAGAAGTGGCGGGTGACAGTATGGTTGAAGCCGGCATCCTTGACGGGGACACGGTGCTCATCGAACGCTGCGATAACGCCAATAATGGCATGATTGTCGTTGCCCTTGTGGATGGCGAAGAAGTGACCCTCAAACGGTTGCGCAAAAAAGGCCAGGCCATTGCGTTGGAACCCGCCAACCGGGATTACGAAACTCAGCTGTTCAACGCTGATCAAGTGCAAGTGCAAGGGCGGCTTATTGGTCTTATGCGCCAATATTGATTACCACGAGGTGCCACTGCCTCACTTATCGGTCGGCGTCTGACCCGTTGTCATGACGCGCCTTCACAAGGGGCAACCATGGGCGCTGGCCGATGATATCTATTGTCCGATCAACGCGCCAATACCCACGCTCGCGGACCGCATCGCCATCTGGCTTCTCATAATGGAATGCGAGGCCTAAGCTATCGCGCAAATCATACCGGCCAATCACCGTGCTAGCTGTACAGACTGGTTGTTGGCGACGGGATTTGGTTGTCATGAGAATGATGGGAACCAGGCCGCAATCATCCTGTAAGGCCCCGATATCTTCTGTCATCAAGACCATCGGTTGTTGATCATGATCATAGAGAAGACAACCGCGCCCATCACACTGAAGGTGCCTGGATAACGGTGACACCACGCGCCGATCTGTTGATATCGCTGCTATCCCTGCCAGGGATGTTATCTGTAAGACTGCCTGCCCATCCCTCAACGCCCCCACTTGTCTGCCCAAGGGTGCCTCGCTCTGTTCGCGTGCCTGATTGGTGAGCGCGGCAAAGCTGATCGTATCGGGCTGGGCCAACCGCCGCTGCCATTGTTCGCGGGTAAAACGCTGG
>JBCCBF010000159.1:0-6345 GCA_039814445.1 Pseudomonadota bacterium | reverse complement strand
GCCATGGGCATGTACAATCTGGATGAGAGCATCAAAGGGTTTGCCCGCGCCTGCTTTAATTACGGCCTAGAACGCAAATACCCGGTCTATATGTCGACCAAGAACACCATCCTGAAAGCCTATGACGGCCGGTTTAAGGATTTGTTCCAAGAGGTATTTGACGCTGAGTTCAAAACCAAGTTTGACGCCGATGGCCTGACCTATGAGCACCGCTTGATCGATGACATGGTGGCATGCGCCATGAAATGGGAAGGTGGCTTTGTCTGGGCGTGTAAAAACTATGATGGCGATGTGCAGTCCGACACGGTAGCCCAGGGTTATGGCTCCCTAGGACTGATGACCTCCGTGCTGATGACCCCCGATGGTAAGACAATCGAGGCCGAAGCGGCCCACGGCACTGTGACCCGCCATTACCGCCAATACCAAGCGGGGAAAGAAACCTCGACCAACCCAATCGCGTCGATCTTTGCCTGGAGCCAGGGCTTGCGGTATCGCGGTAAGTTTGATGGTACCCAGGCCGTCGCAGATTTCGCCGATAAGCTCGAAAAAGTGACCATTGAAACGGTGGAAAACGGTCAGATGACAAAAGACCTCGCCATCCTCATTGGTCCTGAGCAAAAATGGCTCAATACCAAAGACTTCATGGATGCAATCGACGCGCGGTTAAAGGCCGCCATGGGCTAACCACCCCCCATGGTGACGACCGGCGACCCTGTGGGTACTCAGGACCCCGTCTATCTGGAAGACTTGACCATCGGTCAGGTTTTCACGACGGGGGCGATGGACCTTACGGCTGATAGCATTGTCGAATTCGCCCAGCAATTTGACCCCCAGCCCATGCATTTGTCCGATGAAGGCGCCGCGGGCACGATCTTTCAGTCCTTAACGGCAAGCGGTTGGCACATCACCGCCTTGACCATGCGCTTGATGGTCGACAGCCGTACTTTGGGTAGCACGCCACTTATTGGGGCTGAGATCATGCATGTGCGGTTTGCCCAACCCGCCAGGCCAGGTATGCGGCTCACGGCGAAGGCGGAAGTCACCGACATCCTGCCTGGCACCAACCCCGCACGCGGCTTTGCCGTGATGGCCGGCACCACCCTGGACCAACACACCGATGAGATCGTCATGACCCAAAGCTGGCGCATGCTGCTGCCAAAACGACCATCGTAAATTTTCGAGAACACGGCATGAGCGCGGTGTGCGTAAGGCGCGCTCGATAAGCGCTGCAAAAAAAAGTGGGGTGCCGCGAAGGGCTAGTTCGCGACACCCCGTTATCAGCAGCCTGGCTAGAGACACACGGGGAAGGCTCCTCGAGGGTATCCAGTTAACACTGCGGCATAGTGCTTGTAATCCAAGCCGGGGAAGGCATGGGTTGGATTACTAACTGGCACTCCCTGCTTTCGCATCCTTAGCGACTTTGTCGCTCGGGGCGCGTCGGCGTGAGGACGGCTGCTGATAAGCCTGTAAACAATGGTCTTCACAATAGGGCAGACCATTTTTGGTTGGTTTCCCGCAAAAGCGGAAATCACTGTCACGGGGGTCGCCAATGGGCCATTTGCACATGCGATCCGTAAGCTCAAGAATTGTGGCACCGGGCTTTTTACGCTTAATCGGTGATGGGCGCCGGCTCACGCCGATGCGATGAGCCTTACCAATGACTGCATTCCGTGTAATGCCCAATACAGCTGCGATCTGACTGGCTGTCTTGCCTTCATCCCATAGCTGCCGGAGCACATCTACTCGCTCATCGGTCCAACTCATTGCCACTATCCCGCTCAATGCCACGTTAAATTCGTTGGCGGACGTCCTATCCACTAAGTGTCATCGGTTAACTCGCCATGCGTCGGCCCAAAATCGTGGAACCCACGGGGGGAAGCGAAGTTATTGTTACTGCCGATGCGACTACCTACTAGATGTTGTGTCCGCGTCGAGGCTGAGTATCGCCAGCTAGCGAATTATCGCAAGGCTTCTTTGAAACTTTTTTAGCATATGTTGTGGATAGCGATCTCTACATAGCCCCATATATAGTAGTTCCGAATCAATAGAATCATGCAATTTAGAATTAAATCATTGTTTTAATTTTATTATTTTTGAAAATAGGTTTTCCACCGAATCAAATTACCGCCTGACCGGGCACGATGACTGCTTTCTTAGCCGCAACGCACAACCGGTATGCTTACGCTGCATACAGCCCGCGATTCTTTTAAAAGCTAAAGCATCATAAAGGCTTACAGCTCAGCACCTGAAACTTTACGATAAGGTGAATTAGACTTGCCATCGCTGAAATATCGCTTATATTGTGCAGTGCAACAGCGATGTTGCAACGCCACTCTTGGGCGTTTCCTCCCTAAACTCAGGCCGCCGGGTTCGCCCGCGGCCTCTTTTTTTGCCCATATCCAGGCTTCACGAGACCCAAATTTCACGGGCTCAAGCTTCATGGGGCCAATACTTAACAAGCCGCGCCCTCAGATGACCACGTCACGGCAGGGCAAAGGTCAACAGCAAGTTATTGGCCGGCATTCTATCAATGGCCACCGCTTCAAACCCAGCCTGGATCGCCATCTCTGAGACTGCCTCTACTGATTTATAGCCAATGGCCGGATGTTGCGCGCGTAACGAGGTATCAAAGGCGCGATCACCCTCAGAGGCATAGTCAGTGCCGCGCAAGAATGGACCATAGATAATCACCCGCCCGGCCCGATCCCCTGGCGCTGTCCGGTCCCCCTGCCCCACCGGTGCCAAAACCTGACGTGCGCCCGCGAATAACGAAGCCACATGGGGCTCAGGCACCAAATGAAGTAGGTTAATGGTGAGCACCGCATGTGCAGACCCAGGACACACAGGCCCAGAGGTCACTGGCCAAGGGGCTGAGACATCAAGCGGTAAAGGCGGATGAATATTGGTCAGGCCGCTCGCCAGCCGCCAGGCCTCAATACTCTGTCGTTGCTCTGGGTCCACATCGGAGGGTTGCCATTGTAGGTTGGGAAACGCAGCGGCAAAGGCCGCCACATGCTGGCCAGTGCCACTCGCCACTTCCAACACATGCCCCACATCTGGCAAACGCTTTTCAAGCGCTTCAATCAACGGCGCGGTATTACGTTGTGCAGCAGGCGCGGAACGGCGGCCATCGGCTTGGTTGGTATTGAATTTCATGATGAAGGGACGCTGTCAATGTACCGAGAAAGCGTATGTCGCCACTGATTGTTACTTCCTGCGCAACTGTGTCGCAAGAATAGGTTATAGGACGAATTTCGTCCTCTTTATGGTTGAAGTTTAGAACGATTCCATTTAATTAATAGGACAGATTTAGTCCGATTACGTAAGCTGTTACAGCACAAAGGCTTAATGGCTTATCGCCTCGACTTAATAGTAAGGATATACGCTTCAAAATGCTGCGTTTAAGCAAGATTACCGATTATGGCGTTGTCATTCTATCGTGCCTGGCGGGACGACGGGATGAACTGCTTAGCGCCAGCGATCTGGCGGGTACGACCGGCATTAGTGAAGCCAATGTAGCTAAGGTTCTAAAAGCCGCGGCCCGGGGTGAGTTGGTTATAGGCCAAAGGGGCACAGGTGGTGGGTATCGCCTGGCACGCCCCGCTGCGGAGATCTCAATTACTGATGTGGTGGAAGCTTTTGAGGGGCCGATCGCCCTCACCGCCTGTGTTGATGGTGGCGATGGCAGCTGTTCCGTCGAAAGCTTCTGCGCCATGCGGCACAATTGGGACGTGGTGAACCAAGCTGTGCGCGATGCTCTAAACAAAGTCACATTGAAAGACATGGCCACTGGCCGGATCCATGCCATGGCCCCCATCATTGACTTCAGCCCGCCCGGCCCGGTGGAGGACACACCCGAGGTGGCGGCCGTGGAAACATAACAGCCGGTCTGATCGATCACATTGACCTACTAACGACCCGACTTAAATCACAACTCAATCAACTGTTTACGTAAAAACCGCGAGGAACCAGCCAGATGGCCGCTACCGCTGAAACGATCAAACAAGTCGAAGCTCTCGGTAACGAGAAATACAAATACGGTTTTGTCACCGATATCGATATGGAAAGCGCGCCGAAGGGCCTGTCCGAAGATATCGTGCGCTTTATTTCCGCCAAGAAGAATGAACCAGAATGGTTGCTGGAATGGCGTCTTAAGGCCTATCGCCATTGGTTAACGATGGAAGAGCCACATCATTGGCCCAAGATCGATTACGATCCCATTGATTACCAAGAGACCTATTATTATGCGTCGCCTTTCACAAAAGAGCGGCCGCAAAGCTTGGATGATATCGATCCTGAGATCCGCGCGACTTATGACAAGCTTGGCATTCCGATCAAAGAACAAGAAATGCTGGCAGGTGTTGCGGTTGATTATGTGTTCGACAGCGTGTCTGTGGTCACCACCTTTAAGGAAAAGCTGAAAGAAGCCGGCGTTATCTTCATGCCGATTTCTGAGGCGGTGCAAGAATACCCCGAGTTGGTAAAGCGCTATCTGGGTACGGTGGTGCCCTATACCGATAATTACTTTGCCACCTTGAACTCGGCGGTGTTTACCGATGGGTCCTTTGTGTACATCCCGAAAGGGGTGCGCTGCCCCATGGAGCTATCCACCTATTTCCGGATCAACGCGGAGAATACCGGGCAGTTTGAGCGCACCTTGATCATTGCTGAAGAAGCCTCTTACGTCTCCTATCTTGAGGGCTGCACAGCGCCCCAGCGGGATGAAAATCAGCTTCACGCCGCGGTGGTGGAATTGGTCGCCATGGATGATGCTGAAATCAAATATTCCACGGTCCAAAATTGGTACCCGGGTGATGAGGACGGCATTGGCGGCATCTACAATTTTGTCACCAAGCGTGGCGCGTGCCGGGGCGATCGCTCCAAAATCAGCTGGACCCAGGTGGAAACTGGTTCCGCCGTGACCTGGAAATACCCAAGCTGCATTCTGCAAGGTGATGATTCCCAGGGTGAATTCTATTCTGTTGCCATCACCAACAACGCCCAGCAAGCCGATACCGGCACCAAGATGATCCATTTGGGTAAGAACACCAAATCGCGGATCGTCTCGAAAGGTATCTCAGCCGGGAAATCCCAGAACACCTATCGCGGCCTGGTCCGCATGGGGCCCAAGGCTGATGGTGCCCGCAATTACACCCAATGCGATAGCTTGCTGATCGGTGATAAATGCGGCGCCCATACCGTGCCATATATCGAAAACAAGAACTCCACAGCATCGCTGGAGCATGAGGCAACCACGTCAAAGATTGGCGAGGACCAGCTGTTTTATGCGCGCCAGCGGGGCCTGGATGAAGAAGAGGCTGTTGCCCTCATCGTCAACGGCTTCTGCCGTGAGGTGATGCAGCACCTGCCTATGGAATTTGCCGTTGAAGCACAAAAACTCGTCGGCATTAGCCTCGAAGGGTCTGTGGGTTAAGCACTGGGCTAATCGTCATGGATGACCAGAACCAGGCCACGTCAGAGGAAACCGGGTTGAGCGCCGAGCAACGGGTAAAGCTTGTAAGCGGCGCCCTAGCCGGTGTTGGCGTCATCGCCATCATCGTCGGCGGGTTGTTTCTCGAAGGTATTTACTTCGAAAAACAACTCTATGTCGGCGGGGCGATTCTCGGGGCGGGTTTGTTGGACCTGGTCATGGCGTGGCTCTTCTTTAACGGCACGATCAAAATTCAATGATGGCACGCGGCCATCTCACTGGAGTAACGATAAATGATTGAAATCAAAAACTTACACGCCGAAATCGACGGCAAGCCAATCCTTAAAGGGATTAATTTAGAGATCGGTAAGGGTGAAGTTCACGCCATTATGGGCCCCAATGGGTCAGGCAAAAGCACCCTTTCCTACGTTCTGGCCGGCCGTGAAGAATACGAAGTTACCGAAGGCGAAATCCTGCTTAATGGCGAAGACATCTTAGAGATGGAACCCGAAGAGCGCGCCGCGGCTGGTGTCTTCTTGGCGTTTCAGTACCCGATAGAAATACCAGGCGTGCCCAACACCACTTTTTTACGCCAGGCCGTGAACTCGATCCGTAAACAACGGGATGAAGACGAAATCGAGGCGGTTGCGTTTCAAAAACTCGTCCGCACCAAGGCAAAAGAGCTGGGCATGTCCATGGATATGCTTAAACGGGCCGTGAATGTGGGCTTCTCCGGTGGTGAGAAGAAACGCAATGAGATCTTGCAAATGGCCGTGTTGGACCCGGCCTTTGCGGTGTTGGATGAGACCGATAGTGGCCTCGACATCGATGCGCTGAAAATTGTTGCCGACGGGGTCAACGCCCTGCGGTCCCAAGATCGTTCCTTCCTGGTGATCACCCATTATCAGCGCCTG
>JBCCBF010000139.1:0-7067 GCA_039814445.1 Pseudomonadota bacterium | reverse complement strand
CAAAAAGCCAATCCCACCGGGCAGTAAGGCCGAGATGTACAAGCGGGATTGGGGAAACCGCATTTTCCAGGGCAGGCCGTGGAGCACGCCGTGGCGTTTACCAGTACTTTTCCGGCCTTTCCCGCGGCGAAAGATCGTGCGCACGCTCTCGGTGATCATCAAGCCGCCAATCAGGCCCAGGGTCAGCACATAGGATAGGGAAATCACCAGATCGATCTGGCCCAACACGCTGAGCAACCGGAACACAGCGATCCCCACCAGCGTGCCGATAAAACCGCCGATGAGCATCACTAAGCCCATCTTCATATCCACGGCTTTGCGTTTCAGATGCGCCATGACCCCCGATACGGAGTTGGCCACCAATTGGTTGGCTTGGGTGCCCACAGCCACGGGTGGGGGCACGCCGATAAAGATCAGCAAGGGCGTCATCATGAACCCGCCGCCCACGCCAAACATGCCCGATAGAAAGCCCACCCCGCCGCCAAGGATCAGCAACGTGACCACGTCGATCGACATCTCGGCAATGGGTAGGTAAATCTGCATCAATCAGGGCAAGCAGGCATAATGAGCGGTGATAAAGGCGAAATCGGTGGATAAACCATGACGATAAGCGCTGTTCTTGGTTCTGCGCTGTGAATGTGTAATTGGCAAGGGCCGTTACGGCATTTAGTCTCGCGTTCTTGGTAGTAACGATAAAAACATCACCGAAAAAGGCCTCAAACCCATGCCCGATGGCGGGATCAGCCAAACCGATGCCAGCACGATGACCGAGGATAACGCCAAGCGCGATAAAGCCCTGGGCCTCGACGATCTGCCTGACACGCCGATGATGCAGCAATATGCCGGCATCAAGCGCAACCATGGCGATTGCCTGCTGTTCTATCGCATGGGTGATTTCTATGAGCTGTTCTTGGACGACGCGGTCAAAGCGGCGGCGGCCCTCGACATCACCCTGACCCGCCGCGGCACCTCGGGCGGCAATGACATCCCCATGTGTGGGGTGCCGTTCCACGCCTATGAGGGGTATTTGGCCCGGCTGATCAAGCAGGGCTTCAAGGTCGCCATTTGCGAGCAGGTGGAAACACCCGCTGAGGCCAAAAAGCGCGATGGGTCCAAGGCGCTGGTCCGCCGTGATGTGGTCCGGGTGGTGACCCCGGGCACGCTGACTGAAGACACGCTGCTCGACGCCCGGCGCCATAACTTCCTGATCGCCATCATTGAGCGGGCGGGCCGGTATGGCCAGGCCGCCGCCGATCTGTCCACCGGGACCGTGGAGACCCAATGGCTGGACCCGGCGCGGTTGCCCGGGGCCGTGGCGCGGTTTGAGCCGTCGGAGATTTTGTTGCCGCAACGGCTGGAACAGCACCCAAAAACCCGGGAGCTTCTGGGCGAATGGCGCGGCCTGCTGTCCTTCCAGCCCGATGCCCGGTTCGACGACAAAAATGGGCAAAAGCGGCTCCAGGATTTCTATGAGGTCTCTTCGCTGGACGCTTTTGGTGGGTTTGAGGCGGCCGAACTGACGGCCCTTGGTGCCTTGCTCGATTACATCGATTTGACCCAATGCGGCAGCACCGCTCCCCTGGAACGTCCACGCCGGGTGGCTGATAGCGGCACGCTCGATATTGACGCCGTGACCCGGCGCGCTTTAGAATTAACCCGCACCCAAGGTGGTGAGCGGAAGGGCAGCTTGCTGGCCACCATAGACCGGACGATCACGGCGGCAGGGGCCCGGTCCCTGACCCAACGCATGGTTGCCCCCTCGACCGATTTGGTGACGATCCGAAACCAACAAGCCGCTGTGGCCTGGCTGGTCGAGCATGCACGTGTGCTCGACGTGATCCGCACCGCCCTTAAAACCATGCCCGATATCGAGCGGGCGCTCTCCCGCATCGGCCTCGACCGGGCTGGGCCGCGCGATTTGTTGGCGGTGCGCCAGGGCATGGCGGCGGCCGCTGATTTGGCCGAGACCCTAACCGCCCATCATGAGGGCGTGGATGCCGCGCCGCCGCTGTTGCTGGCGCTGATCGAACCGCTCACCCCGCCCGAGGGCCTGCCCGATTTGCTGAACCGGGCGGTTAAGGATGACCCGCCGTTGCTGACCCGTGATGGCGGCTTTGTGGCCCCAGGCTATGACGCTGAGCTCGATAAAGAACGGACCCTGCAACAGGATAGCCGCCAATACATCGCCCAGATGCAGGCGCGTTATGCCGAGGATACCGGCGTTGAGCGGCTCAAGATCAAGCATAACAACGTGCTGGGCTATTTCATCGAAGTCACCGCCCAGCATGGCGACAAGCTGCGCAATGACAAACACAACGCCTTGTTTATTCACCGCCAGACCCTGGCCAACGCCGTGCGGTTCACCACCACGGAACTGGCCGATCTGGAACAACAGGTGAGCCAAGCGGGCGATAAGGCGCTAGCCATTGAGCTGAAGATCTTCGCCGATCTGGCCCACGCCGTCCTGTCCATGACCGAACCGTTACGCGCGCTCGCTTTGGCCGCGGCCTCGGTGGATGTGGCGGCGGCCTTGGCCACTCTGGCGGTGGAGCAGCGCTACACCCGCCCCACCATGACCGATGATACGGCCTTTAGCATCGAGGGCGGGCGGCACCCGGTGGTCGAGATGCTCGCCGATACGGGTCCCCAAGGCTTTGTCGCCAATGATTGTGTGCTGGAAGATGACGGCCGGTTATGGCTGCTCACCGGCCCCAATATGGCGGGTAAATCAACCTTTCTGCGCCAGAACGCGCTGATTGTGATCCTGGCCCAGATGGGTGGGTTTGTGCCGGCGTCCTCGGCCACTATCGGCGTTGTCGACAAGCTATTTGCCCGGGTGGGAGCCGCTGATGATCTGGCCCGGGGTCGCTCCACCTTTATGGTGGAGATGCTGGAGACCGCCGCGATCTTGCACGCGGCGGGGCCGAAATCCTTGGTGATTTTGGATGAGATTGGCCGGGGCACGGCGACCTTTGACGGCATGTCGCTTGCCTGGTCCAGTGTTGAGCATCTGCACGATATCAACCGCTGCCGGGGCCTGTTTGCCACCCATTACCATGAGTTGACCGTGCTCGCGGGCACCCTGGATCACCTGGCCAATCACCATATGCGGGTGAAGGAATGGCAAGGTGATGTGGTGTTCTTGCACGAGGTGGGGGCCGGATCCGCCGACCGGTCTTACGGTATCCAGGTGGCCAAACTGGCGGGTCTGCCACCGGCGGTGATCGAGCGCGCGAAAACCGTGCTTGCGGGCCTGGAAAGCGAAGAAAAGGGCGGGCCGAAGGTCCAGAAGATGGCTGAGGATTTACCGCTCTTTCACGCGGTCGCCGCCAAGGTAGAAGCCACAAACAAGGCCCCCTCGGCGATTGAACAGCGGCTTGACGATATCATTGCCGATGATTTGACGCCGCGGCAGGCGCTGGATTTGGTGTATGAATTGATGGCCTTACACAAGGATAAGGGATCATGAGCAAGACCCGCCTGAATCCCTTAGCAGAACTTTTTGTCACCGGCACCGGCACGGGTCGGGCCAAGCCGGATAATCAGCAATTACGCCGGGCGGCCAGTAATTATCTGGGTGATCTGGTGGTGCCGGGGCTGGCTGCCTTGCCCCAACCAGATCGGTTAAGCGCGGATCTGCGCCGACAATACAAAGGCAAGGGCGGGCGACAGGATGTGCTGGCCCATCTAAAAGCCATCCTGGCCGCCGGGCATACGGAAATCCGTGAACAATTTGAACAAGCGCGCACAGGCGAGCCCATCGGGGCCATGTGCGTGCGCCAACACGCCAAGCTCGCCGATGGTGTGATCCAAGCGATCTTTCGCTTGGCCTTTGATGAGGCGTATCCGCTGGTAAACCCGACCGATAATGAACGGCTTGCCCTGGTTGCCACCGGTGGCTATGGCCGGGCTGAGCTGTCACCGCAATCAGATATCGATTTGCTGTTTATCTTGCCCTACAAACGCACGCCGACCCTGGAGCAGGGGATTGAGTTCATCTTATACCTGCTCTGGGATTTGGGGCTAAAGGTCGGGCAGGCGGTGCGCGGTATTGATGATTGTATCCGCCAGGCTAAGGCCGATATGACCATCCGCACCAACCTTCTGGAATGCCGGTTTCTTGCCGGTGACATTAGCCTGTTTGGTGAGTTTCAAAGCCGGTTTGACAAGGACATTGTCGCCGGCTCTTCGCAAGATTTCATCACCGCCAAACTGCGTGAGCGTGATGATCGCTACAAGCAGATGGGTGAAACGCGCTACATGCTTGAGCCCAATGTGAAAAGCGGCTTGGGGGGGTTACGTGACCTCCATGTGCTGTTTTGGATCGCAAAATATGTCCATGAGGTGGACCAGGTCCATGATCTGGTGGGGCTGGGTGAGTTGAGTGAGGCTGAGGCCGAAACCTTTGACCGGGCGCAAAATTTCTTATGGGCGGTCCGGGCGCATTTGCATTATCTCACTGGGCGTGGTGAGGACCGGTTGACCTTTGATTTACAGCCCGAAATAAGCCGGCGCTTAGGCTATGTGGACCATGGCACCACCCTGGGTGTTGAGCGATTCATGAAGCATTACTTTTTGGTGGTGCGGGAGGTGGGGGCGTTAAGCCGGATCATCACCACGCTGTACCAGGAACAAGCCCAAGGCAACGCCATGACTCGGTTGGGGCAAGCGATCTGGGGCCAGAGCGTAGACGGCTTTTCGATCAAAGGCGGGTGGTTGCAACTGCCCAGCCCCAATCACTTCAAACAGGCGCCCACGGATATCATGCGCGTGTTTCGGGTGGCCCAGGAGCAGAAGGTCGAGCTGCACCCCCAAGTACTACAAACCATCACCCGGGATTTGCGGTTGATTGGCAAAAAGTTCCGCGATGACCCTGGGGCCAACGCGCAATTTCTAGAGATCTTAATGGACCACCAGGCTGGGGCAAGCCTGCGATTGATGAACGATACTGATGTGCTGGGCCGTTTTATGCGTGATTGGGCGCGGATTGTCGCCCAGATGCAATATGATATGTATCACGTCTATACCGTTGACGAGCATACAATCCATGCGGTGAGTATCCTTCATAAGATCACCTCTGGTGAGTTGATCGATCAATACCCACTGGCCTCCCAAGTGGCTGAACAGATCAGTTCCAAACGTGCCTTGTTCGTCGCCATGCTGCTCCATGATATCGCCAAGGGGCGCAATGGTGATCATTCTATATTGGGCGAGAAGGTCGCCCTGAAGCTTTGTCCCCGGCTGGGGTTGACGGATGAGGAAACCGAAACCGTCGCGTGGCTAATTCGCTGGCATTTGGCCATGTCAGAAACCGCGTTAAAGCGTGATCTTGATGATCTCAAAGCTCTGGATGATTTTGTCGGTCTTGTGCAATCGATCGAACGGTTGCGGTTATTGCTGGTGTTAACAACCGCTGATATTTCTGCGGTTGGGCCTGATCGCTGGAACAGCTGGAAAGCCGGGCTGATCGGTCGCTTGTTCTTCTTAACCGCCCAGAAATTGCGCCCTGGTGATGTGGTCGGTTTGGGGATCGGCGCTGATAATGAGCGGGTTGATGCGTTCCGCAAAATGTTGAGCGATTGGTCAGAAGACCGGATTGATAGGTTTATCGAATTAGCGCCAGGCGGCATCTGGCATGCGTTTGATGTGCCCCAGCTGGCGCGGTTAGCCCGGCTGTTCTCCCGCGCTGAGACCGGGCAAGAAGAGATCGCGGTCGACACCCAGATCGAGAAGGCCGCTGGCTACACCCAGGTCGCGGTGATCACCAAGGATCGTAAAGGGCTGTTTGCCGCCCTGGCCGGGGCGATTGCCGCCACGGGCGGGACGATTTTGGACGCCAAGATTTTCACCTTCAGCAATGGCTGGGTGCTCGATGTGTTTGCGATCCAGGATTTCCACGGCAACCCGATTACCGGTGGCGACAAACTCGCCCGCCTGTCGGTGAATATTCACCGGATGCTTGATGAGCCAGACCGCGTGGTCAAACAAATCACTCGCCGCTGGGATGATTTGCCCAAACGCATGGATGTGTTCACGGTCCCACCGCGCGTGATGGTGGATAATTCCGCGAGTAATCAAAGCACGGTGGTGGAAGTCAACGGCCGTGACCGTCCGGGTCTGCTCTATGATTTAGGCCGGGTGCTGACCGAAGACGGCTTGCAGATCACGGCTGCCAAGGTGACCACCTATGGGGAAAAGGCGATTGATATCTTCTACCTGCGCGATGCCGGCGGCCTGAAAATCACCCATCAGGGCCGGCTAGAGCAAATCCGCGAACGCTTGCTATCGGCCATCGATGGTGATGATGACCAACCCAGCAGCGGCCAAGCCGGTAGTTATTCGGCCAGCAAACGCCGCCAGGAACGTGGGTCGCTAGAACCCATGGGTTAGCCAGCCGCGCGTGGGACGCTGACCATACCGCGCCCCAAAGCCGAGGACGTAACATCACGGGCCGCGATTATACCAGCCACGGGCTAGATAACCGCTTTATAGCGCCCGGCGCTGGCGTGGGCTATCAGGCGCGGCGGTTGAGCCGGGTGCCGGGCCTGCGGCCACTGCCTCGGCATCCACGCGCTTGACCACAATCTGTTCGTCAGCCAGACGCTTGATATCGGGGCTCGGGCTTGCGGCCAGGGCTTGCTCAGGGGTGTAGAGTGCTGCTTTTTTCTGACCCGTGGGGTCAAAGACGGCAACCTCGTCAAAATCCTTCACGGTGATTTGGATATTTTCCCGCAAGCTGATCGTGTGGGGGTCGTCATCCACCGCCATATCGATGGGAAAACAAGCGAATACTGGCGGCTCATACCGATCTGTCTGGTCCGCGGGATCGTCCGGGCTACCCACTAGAAACTCGATTGATTGCCGGAAGTTAAGCGTGTCTTGGTGTGGGAAGGCGTCAACCTCCCGTACTTTGTCGCCCTTTGTCGGGCGCTTGGCCCAGAGCGGCGAAGCGTCGGTGATCTGTGATGTCACACCCGGAAATTGGGCCTGCTTGTCAGCCTTGGTGGTGTTTTGCTGATACATATCATCAAAGGTGAGCAGTTCACCCACCCCACCACGGGCCCGTT
>JBCCBF010000051.1:0-11555 GCA_039814445.1 Pseudomonadota bacterium | reverse complement strand
CTATTACTGTACCCGTTTTTCAGGATGAGGTAGAAGAAGGTTCAGAAACCTTAAACTTCAATCTCCGCGATGGTGAACTATACAATGTTGACCAAGCTGCTAATACAATCAGTGTAACCCAGGGCGAGAGCCACCGCCTGGGTAAAGTCAGCCGGCTGGATCAAAGCGATAGCGCCATAACAACCCGCCGCGAACCCCGCGATCAACACCAAATCTTGCAGCAAGGCCGTAATCAACGCCAATGATTTGCCAAGCATATCATCGCGGCGCGCCAATATTTGTTTGTCACGCAAACGTCGAGCAAAGCGCCGCAGCACATAGTCGAGAAAAAAGCCGGCAATCAGAATAATCGTTAAACTGGTGCCAAACTCAATCAACGCCGCTCGCTTATCGGCATCGGCCATGTCGACATGATCGGTGACCCAGGCCCATAACTCAGGCAGTTGCGCAAAAGCCCCCGCCAAGGCCGAAAGTTGCTCGCCCAGATCCGTGACCGCCAAGCTGGCTGACTGCACCACATTGCTGCCTAGGCTTTGCAGCTCCTTGGTGATTTGGGCTTCTTCCTCATCAATGGCCGCGGCCTCCGCCGCCGCTCCGGCTTCTTGCGTTTGACTGGCGAGCAAGACTTCCAGCTGGGTGATGAGTTCTTGTTGCTTGGCTGGGTCTTGCAACTGCTCAATCACCTGGCGGATGGCGTCAGGCGATACCGTGTCCGCCACCGTATCCGTGATCGAACTAGTCGCGGTGGCAGTGTCGGCCTCAGCCGCAGCAGTGTCTTGTGCCAGGGACGGTATCGCCAGCAGCATCGCAAGCCATGCCATCGTCATAAGCATCAAGATCGATCGTAAAACTGGCGCGCGCATCACGTGGAACATCGAAGGAACTCTCGGGCTTCTGAGATAGAAAGGATGGACAGGGCTTGTAGCGTTTATGGGGAAGGGCACCAAGGACGGTTGATAAAAAACAGCCTCGGCAATCAATTATTCGCCAATACACCTGTTGAAATCTGCTGTTTCTGTTAACGGGCTGGGCCAGTCACTGCAAGCTGATCCATAAGCGCCCGCTTGTTTACGCCTTGGTAATCGCTGTTTGCCACAATGCCAAGGTCGGGCAGAGAGGGCTGCCTTAGAGACACGCACAGATTTATACGCCAAGGCCCGGTTTACCATCGGGCCATGGCGCTGCCGGTTGGCCACATGAAACCAGTTTTGAACACCGACACCACGACGCCAGACACGGCGATTGACCAGGCGTCCATGCGCCCGGCGAACCAAGATGTCTCATCCAGTCTTCGCCTAACGATTGTCGAGGATGACGATGCACTTGCCCAAATGATTGGCAAAGCGAGCCAACATCTTGGTTTTGATGTGACGCTGATTTGTGATGAAGATAGCTATATCCGCCACCGCTCGCGGGCAAAGCCCGATGTCATTGTGTTGGACCTTAATGTGGGGTTTGCCACAGGCTTGGATTGCCTTGAGCGCTTTATAGCCGAAGATTTTCAGGGGCATGTGATCCTGATGAGCGGCTGTGACGATCGGGTGTTTCGCTTTAGCGAAGATATCTGCCGCAAGCTTGGGGCCAATTTGCTGGCCAGTTTGCCCAAGCCATTTGAGCTGCAAGAGCTCACCCGCTTACTCAAGACCATCTTGCCCGAAGCCCCGCTCCTCACCCGCCAAGAGGTGGAGCAATCGCTCAAAAGCCAAGAATTTGTGCCCTATTTCCAGCCCATTATGAACCTGAAAACTGGCCAGCTTTCCGGCGCTGAAATTCTAGCCCGCTGGCAACATCCGCGCCATGGGCTGATCCAGCCGGTTGATTTTATCGGACCGGTGGAAGATTTCGGGCTGATGAATGACTTAACAGCCAGCATGTTAAGCCAAGCACTAGAAGCCACCTGTGACTTGGAGGCGAATGGGCAGCCTATTAACTTGTCGGTTAATGTCTCCCCGTCCACGCTGCTATAGCCTGAGTTTGCTGATTGGTTCATCGATATCATTCACCAAGCAGGCGGGCAGCCTCAGCACGTTAAAATGGAACTGACCGAGGGTGTTGCCTTTGTGGGTATCGACCGAATCATGAAGATTCTCACCCGTTTGCGCATTGGCGGCATCAAAATTTCTATTGATGATTTTGGTACCGGCTTCTCATCCCTGACAGCGCTGCACCAATTACCCTTTAGCGAGCTGAAGATTGACCGCAGCTTTACCGGTCGGATAGCCCAAGATGTCGAAGCTGACAAAATAGTTTACAGTATAATTGATTTATCACACAGTTTAGGCCTTGAAGTGGTGGCCGAAGGCGCTGAAAATCAAAATATTATCGACATATTAAAAGATAAAAATTGCGATATGGTCCAAGGATATTTCATTTCAAAGCCGATAAATATTCAAAGCTTTTCTAAATGGATTAATAGAAATACATTATTACTATAAAGTTAAGAAATCTTATTGACCAGGATACGCACTACATTATTGGCGGCTAGACAATATCCTTAGACATGTCAACGAATATATTTTTTTCGTTGCCCTTAACCCATTAATGCCGCATAGCCTTGGGTCACAATAAGTATGTCGGGTTTCAGATCCTCTCCATTCGCCTGAATAGAGCCACCTGACATTGAATAATAATATGAGGCAACATTGAACGTGCTTTGGCGACTGATTACCCGTCGGCTAATCTTTAGTCTGTATACCCTTCTGGCTGTTGCCATTTTTGTCTTTATCGCGGCGGAAATACTGCCTGGCGATGCCGCCCAAGCCATGTTGGGCCAGGCAGCGACACAAGAGACCGTTGATGCCTTGCGCCGTGAACTCGGCTTGGACAGAAGCGCGTTTGAGCGTTTCTTCATTTGGATTGGCAATCTACTCCAGGGCAATTTTGGCCTGAGTTACTCCACCCGCACCCCGGTTATTGATCAGATGGCTTTGCGGCTGCCCGCCACGCTGTTGCTCGGTGGGGTGGTGACGTTGGTGGCCGTGCCTTTGTCAGTGGTGCTGGGCTTGGTCTGTGCGGTGATGCCAGGTTCGATGATTGATCGTATCATCAACACAACCGCGTTATGCCTGGTGTCGATCCCAGACTTTTTAATGGCCACCTTGTTGGTGGTCTTATTTGCCGTCACCCTCAATTGGCTGCCAGCCATCTCGCAAATGAATAACGGCATGAGCGCTGGAGAAATCGCCCGGGCGCTCGCCCTGCCGACCATCACGCTCACCTTTTTGGTGTTTGCCCCCATGGTGCGCATGACCCGGAATGCCATCATCAATGTGCTCAGCTCACCATCCATTGAGATGGCGATGCTCAAAGGTGTGCCGCGACGGCGTATCATTATCCATCACGCCCTGCCCAATGCCCTGGGACCGATCGTGAATGTGATCAGCATCAACCTCGCGTACCTGCTGAGTGGCGTGATCATTGTGGAATACATCTTTGCCTATCCTGGGGTGGCCAAATTTATGGTGGATGGCGTGTCGTCACGTAACCTGCCGGTGGTACAGATTTGCGCCCTGTTCTTCTGTGCTGTGTATATCGCCATGAACCTGTTGGCCGATATCATTGCCATGCTGGCCAACCCGCGCTTGCGGCATCCGAAGTAAGGGATTGGGAACCAGATGATGATCATGATACCCGATGGTACCAACGCAGCCGGTGGCGGCCCGATCAGCAACGAGAAAGCCAGCGAGCCTGGGGCTCATGGCGACGCCAACCTGCTGATGCTGGCACCAAAAAAACCCGTGTGGAAGCGGATCCCCAATTTCGGCCTACTGGGTTGGCTGGGTATCGCCATTCTTTGCTTTTGGTCGTTCTTAGCGCTTTTTGGCCCACTCATCGCTCCCCATGGCGAGAGTGAAATCATCGATGGGTCCCTGAGTTTCTCAGAATTGGGTGAAGGAGGTTTTCTGGGCCTCGACTATCTAGGCCGCGATATTCTCTCACGGGTTGTTTACGGTACCCGCACCACATTAGGGCTGGCCCTAGCCGCCACCGCCATTGCGTTCCTGGTCGGCGGATCCCTGGGCATCATTGTCGTGATTATCGGCGGGCTTTTGGAAGATGTGGCCAGCCGCCTAGTGGACGGGATTGTTGCTTTTCCAGCGATTATGCTGGCGCTCGTGGTCGTATCAGCGGTGGGGTCATCGCTCTCGGCCCTGGTGTTAACCGTAGGATTGATTGAGGCCGCCCGGGTCTATCGGATCGCGCGAGCGCTGGCCCAAGACGTCATGTCCATGGATTTTGTGGAAATATCCTTGGCCCGCGGCGAAAGCCGGATTTGGGTGATGTGGCATGAGGTCATGCCCAATGCTTTGATCCCGCTCTCCACCGATCTGGGCCTGCGCTTTACCTATTCCATTCTGCTGCTGAGCGGGCTGAGCTTTTTGGGCCTTGGCGTGCAACCTCCCTACGCCGATTGGGGCGTTATGGTGCGTGAGAACCTCTTAGGCCTGACCTTCGCCCCCCATAGTGTGCTGATCCCGGCCCTGGCCATTTACTCGGTCACCTTGGCGGTCAACTTCCTGGTTGATTGGAACCTAGCCCGCGGTAACCGTGATATTTCAAATGAGTTGGTGAAGTAATGGACCCGATCCTATCGATCCAAAACCTAGAGGTGGAAGCCGGCCGCAAGGGCAAACGGAAAACCATCGTCAAGAACATCAATATCGATGTGCAACCGGGTGAAGTGGTGGCCCTGATCGGGGAGTCAGGGGCTGGTAAATCCACAATTGGCCTCGCAACCCTTGGTTACGCCCGCCCTGGCTGTCATTTGAGTGGCGGTAAAATTCTGTTCCGCGGTCAAGATATCATGACCATGTCGACCGCTGAGCGGCGACAAATGCGCGGCAAAGACATCGCCTATGTGGCGCAATCGGCCGCTGCAGCCTTTAATCCCGCCCACATGATTGGCAGCCAGATTATCGAAGCCGCCGAAATTCATGGGGTGATGGACCGCGCCACGGCCAAGAAACGCATGATCGAGCTGTGTGAACAAATGCAGCTGCCCAATCCTGATGTGATTGGCAATAAATTCCCGCACCAAGTCAGTGGTGGCCAGCTACAACGGTTGATGGCGGTTATGGCCATGACCTGCGGCCCAGGGCTGATTGTTTTCGATGAGCCAACCACCGCCATCGATGTGACCACCCAAGTGGAAGTCTTAGGCTCGTTCAAAGACGCCATTGCCAACCAGGGTGCCTCAGCGCTCTATGTCAGCCATGATTTAGCCGTGGTGGCGCAAATCGCAGACCGGGTTGTGGTGCTTCGTCACGGCGCGATGGTTGAAGAAGGACCGGTTGACCAAATTATCAACCAGCCCAGCCATGATTATACAAAAATGCTCATGGATGCCGCCCGCCCCATGCCCGATAGCGACAGCATGACGGCCAGTAAGGCCGCCACCGCACCGGGGGCCAGTACGGGGACCAGTCCGGCGGCAAGTGATGATCAACCTGCCCCTGACCCTGACGCGCCGCTCCTTAGTATTAAAGATATGTGGGTGCAGTACCGTGATCGGGAAACCAATAAGCCGTTCGATGTGCTCAAGCAGATCAACCTGGATATCACGGAAGGTGAGATCGTGGGCGTCATTGGTGAATCCGGCTCAGGCAAAAGCACCATGGCGCGCGCCATTGCCGGGCTGACGCCCCGCAAACAGGGTGATGTGCTCATGAACGGCGTGCCAATGTATAAAAAGGTGCGCAATCGTGATCCGCTCTATCGCCAACGGATCCAAATGGTCCACCAAATGCCCGATGTGGCCTTTAACCCACGCAAAACCGTTCGGCATGCTTTGGAGCGCCCCCTAGAATTCTACCTCAAGATGAAGCCCCAGGAACGGTATAACCGGGTTAATGAGCTGATGCAGATGGTGGAGCTGGACCCACGGCTGGCTGACCGTTTCCCCCGGGAATTATCCGGTGGCCAGAAACAACGGGTGAACCTGGCCCGTGCCCTGGCTGCGGAGCCGACATTGGTCTTGTGTGATGAGGTGACCTCATCCCTGGACACGGTGGTGGGTGCCGCAATCATTAAGATGATCAAGCGCTTGCAGCGTAAGCTCAACATCACCTTTATTTTCATTAGCCATGATATTTCCACCGTGGCGGCCACCGCCGACCGTATTGCGGTGATGTATATGGGCGAGATCGTTGAGATCGGCCCGACCCACGAGGTGCTACAACCACCATCGCATCCGTATACGAATTTGCTCCTCAAATCGGTGCCAGAGATGCGCACTGATTGGTTGAGTGATCTCCTGGCCAGTGGCGAGCTTGAAGCCGCCGCGGGTCAAGTCCAACTGGCTGGCGCCTGACCCCTTGTCACGGCCCCTGCCACCTCTTTTGCTTTGGTCAGGGCAAAACCTGACCGTTACCTTTGATCTCTTGGGAGGATCATCATGACTGATAAATTTAAAGGATTGATCGAATCAGCATCGCTGAACCGTCGTCAGTTCTCCACCATGGCCGCCGCTGGTGCGGCTGTTAGCTCGATTGGCACCATGGCCATGCCCGCCCTGGCTGACACGCCAAAACGCGGCGGTCGCTTGCGTTTCGGTTGGACCTCGAGCGGTGCTGACGACACCATGAACCCAGAGCTTATGACCAGCGCGAATGATTACCTGCGCTCTTATCTCAATTACAACATGCTGGTGCGGTATGCCCCCGATGGCAGCGCCATGCCTGATTTGGCCGAGAGCTGGGAGGTCAATGACGACGCCACTGAATGGGTATTCACCCTGCGTGACGGGGTTGAATTCCATAATGGCAAAACCCTCACCGCCGATGATGTCATTTATTCATTGAACCTACACCGCGGCGATGACACGGCCTCAGCCATCAAAGGGTATTTGGAGCCCGTGGTGGAATTAACCGCTGATGGGCCCCGTAAAGTGCGGGTTAAGTTGTCCGGTTCCAACGCTGACTTCGCCACCCTTCTGGGCCAACCACAAGCGGCCATCGTACCCGATGGGTATACCGATTTTGCCAACGCCATTGGTACCGGCCCGTTCAAGCAAGTCCGGTTCGAGCCTGGCCTCGGCTATCTGGGCGAGCGGAACGAGAACTACTTCCTCGAAGGCAAGCCCTATTATGATGAAGTGGAAGTGATCGGCATTGAAGATACCCAAGCCCGGATCAACGCCCTGCTCACAGGGGATGTGAACTATGTAAACCGGGTTGGCGCCCAATCTTCACGGATCATTGATCGATCACCTAACACGACGCTGGTATCCGTACCATCGAAGCGTGTGCTTGGTTTCCCGATGATGATCGACCGTGAGCCAACCAATAACCTAGATCTGCGTCTGGCCATCCGGAACCTCATCAAGCGTGAATCCATGCTTAATGACATCCATAAGGGCTTTGGCGTGTTGGGTAACGATGTCCCCGTCGCACCGTTTGAGCAGTATTATAACAGTGACCTGCCGCAGCGGGAATTTGACCTGGATAAAGCCAAATTCCATCTGAAAAAAGCGGGTATGGAAAACGCCACCATCGACCTTGATACGTCTTTGGCCGTGGACGCAACGGCCCCCGACATGGCGTTACACCTAAAAGAAAGCGCGGCTGAGGCTGGGTTGACGATTAATATTACCCGGCGTCCTACCGATGGTTATTGGTCATCGGTCTGGCTAAGCACACCGTTTAATATGGTGACCTGGAACCCACGTCCGACACCTGATGCGATTCTGACCATTGCCTATATGTCGGATGCCAAATGGAATGAGAATGGCCTCAACTTTGAGGATATGGATAAGCTCATCGTTGAAGCCCGCGGTACAGTGGATGGCCCAGCACGGGCTGAGCTATACCACGAAGTCCAGCGCATTCTGTGGGAGCGGGGCGGTTCTGCCCTGCCTGTGTTCACCAATTGGCTTGATGGTCACTCGGCTAATATGCGGGGCCATAGTGCGAACCCCACGGGCGAAGGCGACAGCTATCGGATCGCGGAATATTCCTGGTTCGCATAAACGTGAACATCAGCCTTAGTGCATAGTTGATAAAGCTTCTGCTAATATGAGCCCGTCACTGAAAACCGGTGACGGGCTCATTGTTTTTGGGGTTATCGGCCATGAAAGGCTGGAAATCCCATGAGGAAAATCCGATCAAAATTTATCTAAAATACCACTTACCCTATCGAGCCTTATGGATTTTTAAGCACTTTTCACTGGCCAGAACGGCTGAATTTCGGCACTATCTAAGGCCTAATGTGGGGCAAATGGGGGATTTGCACGATGTTCCGTGCTTTGCGGCGTAATTCTACCGCCATTCAGACAATTGCCGTTGTGGGGATTTGCGCGGCTGTTTTAGCCAGCGCTGTTTTCTCAAAACCGCGTGCCGGCCATTGGTGCCCGTGCGGCGTGGGCGCTGCCTTTGTGGCCGCCACCGGTTCTTCAATCACCGCCTTTACCTTGGCTCAGATCACCGAAGTTTATCTGGTCTTGTGGCAGGGTTTTGCCGCCATTCATACCCAGATTAACGGCACCACAAACAGCAACCAAGAAACCTATAGCTATCAAACCCAGGCCTATGCCCACGTTCAGCGACAGACCGTGATGTATGAGCAGATGATGGACACCAACCGGCCCGCCACCATTGGTTTCCAAAGCAGTGCCACATCCGGTGCCAGCGGGGCCGAGCTCAACACCAACCTGGTGCGCGACGCCATCCATGAGGAAAACTACGAATGGCGCGCCAATTTGGACGAAAGCACCGCCGGTACCAATACCGGTAACGCCGCCTACGCCATCAACGCCCGGTTAGAAAAATACTGTAACGTGCGTGATCAAGCCCTGGGCTTGTGCGAGTTACCAGACGACCCCCGGCATCAAGACGCTGATAAGAATGCCGCCACCCTGTTTAGCCAAGAAACCCTTGATGAAGCGATGGTACAACCGGCCGTCGATCGCTGCCGTTTGTTGGCGGGCCAACCAGTACAAGCACCACGGCCAAATGATTACATTAGCGCCGGGGGGCCAGAGCGCGCCCTCTATCGTGATGTGAACAACGCGCGTGCCATGCTATCCTTTGCCATGTGTGATTACCTCGTGGCGTCCCGCACTGAACTGCCTGAAGAATCACTTCGGGAATGGGCTGAAGAAGTGGTGAAACGGATTACCGGTGGCGTTGGCCTCCCCCCGCCACCTAGCGCTTGTCGTCCGACCGGTGGCATTGGTGGTTATGGTGGCCCTGGCAGCATTCGGATTGACGCGAGCTGTACACCCTTCCCACAAGGCTATCGTTATGGCGGGTCGACACTATCCGCGTCCCAGGTTGATACGCTCAATTATGTCTATTCATTAGCTCGGTCAGCCCCGGCTAATTTCTCACACAATGCCGCCTTGGCACTCGCCTTGACCGTACAACACGAGACCAGCGGTGGTCGGTCATTAATCGAAGGCCGTCGTATGTCTAACGGCCAGATGTGCTACACCAACTTGAGTGATACAGAAGGGCCAAATTGCGTGGTGCCTCGTCGCAGTGGTGAGCGGTGCAGTAATGTGGGTGGTCAAACTGGTTATGCCCCCACCGGCGTCGGCTGGATCCAGTGGTCCGGTTGGCCAAACGACACTGATTGTAATGGTAACAGTGGGTATGGCCGCGGTAACGTGATCGGCAATCTGGGCTTCCGGAAATGCCACCTGGTCTATGTGGAAAACCCACCCTATCCCGATTGTGCAGCCTCTCCTGAAGAAGCGTTTAACAACAACGCATCAGCGGTGATCACTGATGTGCTCAATCTGGGTTCTAGCTTGGTTGGCGAATTACGCGACAATAATTCATCTGGCGCACGCGCTGCCGCCATTCTCACAAACCGCTGGATTGTGCCTGCCTCACGGCAGCCACGGATCGACAGCATGGCAGCCGCCATTGATGGGTCAGCTGGCCCACCAGACGGTACCTGTACTGGTGCACCGCCACCGGTGGCTGGCGGCCCACCATCGGGTGGTGCAACACCGGTTTCTACAGGTGGTGGGGTTAACCCATCCCCCATATCACGGCCTGCGAATAATGGTATTGCCGGCATGCCTGGTCCTTCCATTACCGTGCCGATGCGTAGTCCAATGGGTGGCTCAGGTTTAACGCAAAATGACTGTTTCGGTAACCGTAGTAATTATGGCACCCGCTTTCACCCTGGTGTGGATTTAGTTAGCGACAGTGGCTTTATCATGGCAGCCGCGGCCGGCGAAGTGATCAATGTCACTGATAGTTGCCGACAATCTTCCTCGGGCGGTAGAAACACCAGTGATCTTGATTGTGGTGGCGGCTTAGGTAACACCATATCTATCCTTCATGCCGATAATTCAATCACAACCTATAGTCATAACTTCCCGGGTTCCGCCGCCGAGTTTGGTATACGTCGTGGTATGCAAGTATCCATGGGTCAGACGATTGCTCGCATGGGTAATACCGGTAGGAGTGTGGGTACTCACCTTGATTTCCGCGTTCAAGCGCCACCTAGCTCTGGGCGTCGTGGTGAGCGTGGTTACTTTGTTAATCCCCATGTGAATAATACGGTTGCTCAATTGCCAACAAATAACTGCGGCTCAACAATGGGGACGTTGGAATACACTGCCTGTACCGCCACCTCATCGTCTGCATGCCGCAACAGGAACAACTGGTTTGGACCTCTGCATAATGGCAATGGCGCGCAATCAGGCGGTGGGCCTTTAGCTGATGCCGGTGGTGGCCCTGGCGGCGGCGGTGGCCCGGCTCCCGGGTTTGGCGGTCCTGGCGCATCTTGTAACTTTGAAACAGCCGATCTCGGCCTCAATTTAGATGCTGAACACATTTCTCATCTCGAGCTCATGAAGCTGGTCGCGGAGTATCGCTTCCAGGATCCAGGCTGGTATGAGTTTGTTATGACCTCAGCCAACCGTGCCCAGCTGATACGCGAGTTGAATGCGATCAAAGCCACTCGCCTCTATATGGATTGGCAGAGCTATGAAAGCCAAGTGAACATGGCTGGTGTGGTTGCTTCCTGGGCAGCCACAGAAGCTCAACGAAGCTACGACATTGCCCAATAAAATAGTCAATCTGGCTCGCTTCAGCAGCCACGGCGCTATATAAAAACAGCCCCGGGAAGAGGCTGTTTTTATGTCTATGGCCAGACTTTTTATGACTTGCTAAGCATCATTATTCGGCGATATTACCAACATCGTCAGCATGAAGTAACGCCGGATGCGTAGCCGGCAGCCCTAGATTGACAATTTCCAAAGCACCAATCCAAACACGAGCTGTACCAATAGTGTCCAACACAAAATTAAAGCCAGTGATGTTATCTGCATCCCGGTAGGGGCCAATTTGATAAGCGTAAGTACTCCAATCGAAAGTCGTCTGGGCGCTCGTGCCAATACTATAATCAGATACGTTAGTGTGGCCATCGGCGAGCTTGGTTTCAATGACGAACCCTAAAGGCCCATTCACCCGCTCAGCCTTGGCAACCAAATACACATTATACAGATTGAAACCCAGTGACCCATCATTCTGCCATTGTGCCAGGGTAAACCTGCCTGGCTGGTTGATATTAAGCCGGAAGCTAGGCGACGCGCTGAAAGG